>CAVCHC010000005.1:0-42454 GCA_963602035.1 Acutalibacteraceae bacterium
AATTTATATTTATTAAAATTGATAAATTTCAACTTAAAAAATATTAATTCGTATGGCAACAGCAAGCGTCATTTGGGCAAAACTTAGCGGCGTCGTAACCGATATTGTGCTTATCATAATAATCTTTAACGGCGGCTTTAACGGCCTCTTCTGCTAAAACGGAGCAGTGTATTTTGTGCGCAGGGAGCCCGTCAAGCGCCTCAACAACCGCACTATTTGTCAGTTCAAGCGCCTTATCAATCGGCTGCCCCTTTATAAGTTCGGTGGCCATAGAACTGGTCGCAATCGCACTGCCACACCCAAACGTCATAAACTTAACGTCGGTGATGATGTTGTCTTTCACCTTGATGTACATTCGCATAATGTCGCCGCACTTGGCGTTGCCGACCTCGCCAATTCCGTCCGCGTCCGTCATCTCGCCAACATTTCGCGGATTTCTAAAATGGTCCATAACCTTTTCACTGTATAACATAATTCAATTCTCCTTTTTGTAATTTGTCCCAAACGGGGCTTATTTTTCTTAGATACGCAACAACTTCGGGCACGGCCTTGATGACTTCGTCAATCTCAGCCTCGGTGGTGAACTTGCTAAGCGTAAGCCTCAAACTCCCGTGCGCAATCTCGTGCGGCAGGCCGATAGCAAGCAAAACGTGGCTTGGGTCAAGCGACCCGCTGGTGCACGCCGACCCGCTAGACGCGCAAATGCCGTGGTCGTCTAACAGCAGCAGCAAACTTTCGCCCTCAATTCCTTCAAAAGACATATTAAAGTTGTTAGGCAGGCGCAGGGTTTTGTCGCCATTAATCTTGCTGTGCGGTATTTTTGAAAGCACATCAAACAGCTTGTCGCGCAACGCGATTTCGTTTTTAGCCACCTTGTCCATATCTTTAACGGCCTCGCTAAGCGCCACACTAAGACCAACCGCGCCCGCAACGTTTTCAGTCCCCGCGCGACGATTTTTTTCTTGCGCGCCACCGTGAATAAAACTAAAAAGCGGCGTCCCCTTTTTAACATAAAGCACGCCCGTGCCCTTTGGCCCGTGGAACTTGTGGCCAGATAAACTCAGCATATCGATGTTCATTTCCTTAACGTCGATGGGAATATGCCCCGCCGCCTGCACCGCGTCCGTGTGAAATATTACGCCGCTGTCTTTGCAGAGTTGCCCAATTTCTTTAATCGGCTGAATAGTGCCAATCTCGTTGTTGGCAAACATTATGGTAACAAGGCAAGTCTCGTCGTCAATGGCGGCTTTAAGGTCGTCAACGTGAATTATCCCGTTTTCATACACAGGCAGATAGGTCACGCGAAAGCCCTCTTTCTTTTTTTCTTCAAGCGTGTGCAAAATCGCGTGGTGTTCAAATGCAGACGTTATTATGTGCTTTTTATTTCTCATCGCACCAAACTTGCACGCCGAGCTAATCGCCCAGTTGTCGCTTTCACTACCGCCCGACGTAAAATAAATTTCGTTAGCGTCCGCCCCCAAACAGTCAGCCACCGTCTTTCGCGCCGCTTCTAAGCGTTCTTTTGCAACCTGCCCAAACGAATAAAGGCTGCTTGCATTGCCATAAATTTCATCAAAATATGGTTCCATGGCCGCCTTAACTTCTGGCGTCACTATGGTTGTTGCTGCATTATCTAAATAAATCATTTTAACTCCTTTGTGGCAAATTTTAATGTTTTTAGCCACTTTTTCATTATTTTTTGCCCGTTTTTGCACTTTTTGTATTTTTGCGTTAAGTTTGATTTTGTTAATCAATTTGCTAATTAATTCAATAACCACAATTGCGGGCGATTTATATCCTACCATTTCGGTAGGCGTTTTGTGTAAAAAATTTTATATCTTTTTATCTAGCAAATCTTCAAGCGTAACCGACTTTAAAAAATTGACAATAACCATATCCAACTTTTCCCAGCAGGTAATGCTTAGGCAAGTTTTCGCGCGGCTGCAATCTTTTTCACCACAAAGACACGGCGCCAGTTTAGGCAAGTCGTCAGTCACTTTTAAAATATCAGCAAGCGTATATTTATCTGCGCTGCGGCTTAGTTTGTATCCGCCATGCGTGCCCATAACCGCATCAATAAGCCCCGCCTTTGATAGCAAGCACGTTATTTTTTCAAGGTATTTTGTTGAAATCTCTTGTCTTTCACCAAGTTCGGCCGCAGACAAACACTCGCCGTCGGCTTCCGCGAGCTCAGCCATAATCCTTACCGCATATCTACCCTTAGACGATATTTTCATACTCCCTCCTTATTTTATTTTGCCTATAATTTTATAATCAAATTTTGCGTTTTGTCACAAGTTTGCATTAATTAAACTGTTTCGCAGTTATTACAGTGTTATTTGCATTTTTACTGCCATTTTTGCGGTTTTTACCACATTTTACATTGTGCCAGTGCCAATTTTGCAGTTTTTGCGCAAATACCAGCATATTTATATCATTATTTTATCAAATTTCGCAAAATCATCATTTAATCGTGCAAAATATCCGCAATTTCGCCGCCGCCTAAACAAATATCACCGTCATATGCCACCGCAAATTGCCCCTTTGCCACAGCGCGCTGAGGTTCGTCAAACACAAACTCAACTCCATCTTGCGTTATTTTTAGCGTGCATGGCTGGTCGTCTTGGCGATACCTAACCTTGGCCTTACATCTAAACTCGCGCGTTTCGGGCGCCCCTGAAATCCAGTTAAAATCTTTACAAACGACTTTTTTGCTAAACAAAAATTTTTCTTCGTTGGTCGAAACATAAAGAATATTTTTCACAATATCTTTATCAACAACAAACCAACGTCCAACCGCGTCCTTTTGCCCGCCAACGCCAACGCCGCGACGCTGCCCGGTGGTATATTTTGAGATGCCATCATGGCGCCCAACAACCTTGCCCGTTTCGATATCAACAATGTCGCCTTTTCTTTCTGGGCACATCTTACTCATATAATCTTTAAATTTTTGCGACCCTACAAAGCACACATCAAAACTATCCTTTTTGTGCGCAACGCCAAGGTTGTGTTCCTCAGCTAGCTTTCTTAAATCGGTCTTTTTCATGGTGCCAACTGGGAAAATTGCGCGCGACACCTGCTCTTGGGTAAGCCTATTTAAAAAATATGACTGGTCTTTAAGGCTATCGGCACCCTTTTTAAGATACGTGACACCGTCTTTAACCTCGGTTTGCGCATAGTGCCCCGTCGCAAAATATTTCGCGCCAATCTTATCAGCAAACTCAATAAATGGCGTGAACTTGACCTCGCGGTTACACATAACGCACGGATTTGGCGTTTTGCCCTGTTTGTAACTATCCAAAAAATAGTCTTTAACTCGCTGCATTTGGCTGGTATATTCTTCTATATAAAGCGGAATTTCAAGTTTGTCACAAAGCGCACGCAAGTCGTTTTCATCCTTGCTTTCTTGCTCGGCATTGCTTTCTTTCATATGAAGCCCAACAACGTCATAACCCATCTGTTTTAAAATAAGCGCGCTTACCGAACTATCAACCCCGCCGCTCATCGCCACTACAACTTTTTCGTTTTTCATAACATCTCCTACCAATTTGGTATGACTTAATTATAATCAACTCACACCCACTTGTCAACACATTGTTAAAACTTTGTTAAAAATTAAAAGCAAAAAAGGCCGCGTATATGCAGCCTGTCTTTTTGTAAAAACCCTACATTGACTTTAAACTAAAAAACGCAAGATGACAAAATTTTTATGATTTTTGGCCAAAAACACAGTTTTTTGCCATTTTTTACGCTTAAATTAACCAAAATTGCGGATTTCTAAATCAAACTCAAAATCGATTTCATCAAGGTAGTTATCAATATTACTAATATTTTTTAAGAACGCTTTCCACTCTTTGTTTTTAAATCTGTAACAGAAATCTGCGATTTTAAAAATGTCAACATTAGCCTTTTTGCCCGCGCTTACAACTTGATTAAAGTTGTCTACCAGTTGCTTTTTGGCCGCCTCTTTAAGAGTTTCGTTCTCATAAACTTTAAGATTTTGATACGCCCCCTCATAAGCCACGCCATCGTTGATGACCTCCATAAGCTGAACTTTATCAAACCCGATTTTAAATTTGGCCTTAGGTCGCGCACCCGAAAAATCAACCTCAACGGTCGAATGTTTTTTATAAATTCTTAGTCCCACCGTCGCGTCGTGATAAACTTTGTCATCGTTTACATTTTCGATAACCAAGTCAAACACCTGCGTTTTGTTAGTAGGCAGCAGGAATGAAATTATCTCCTTCTGGTCAGTTATCTCGCCCATAAATTTGCCATTTTTGAAATACGCAAACGGCGTAAAAAACTGTATGCGCCCCTTTACCGCCGCACTGGCCTCACTGTTACCGCCAGAACTTTGACCACCCGAGCCGCCGCCCGAATCACCCGAACCACTTGAACCCGAGCCACTGCCCGAACCGCCTGAACTAGCAGAACCGCCGGAAGATGAGCCGCCCGCGCTATCGCCAGAAGACGAGCCACCCGACGCAGAGTCACTGCCGCCCGACGGAGTGGTGCCCGTAGCGCCACTTGTTGAGCCATCCCCCGAACTTTCACTTGATGACGAACTTGTATCCTCGCCCGATTGCGCCTCGGTTATGTTGAGTTGTGGCACTATTGACACCTTTGATGGGTCAAGGCTATCGCTTATAAAATCTTGCAGCGTCACCATCTTTGAGTTTAATGACGACTCTTTATAAATATAGATTTTTTGAAGCCCAAGCCCCACCGAAAGTTCAAGGTTTTTAGTTTTTTGAAGTTGTTCTTGCGCACTGCCTTTACAATATAAAAGCATAATTGAGTTAGGTAAATGCGGGTCGCGAAGAAAATAATCAAGTGTAGTCGACACATTTTCGTCCTCAAAAACACTGTCGCTTATAAGCAAAAAATTCATATGCGAAAGCCCCGCAATTTTGCCAATATTATATGAAAGTTTTTTAATACTTTCGGTTATCGACACACCTTCTTCGCTTATAAAATTCAACTCCGCGCCCTCGCCGCCAGATTCGCTACCCGCCGACGGAAACACGGTTTGCGCCGTCACCAAATAACCCTTATCCGTTTTGTCAATTGCCAGCCCAGTTATAAGCACGCGGTTATTAAGCCGCGCCTGACTGGTAAGCGCTTGCGGAAACAAACACAAAAATGCAAGCAACACAATAAGCCACGTGTGGCGTCTAAAAAATCTACCCATCTTGCACCTCCGCCGCCATCAATGCAGCCTTTCGTTTTGGCGTATTTTTACGATTTTTTAGTTTGTTATCGCCACCGTTGCCAACATTGTTTTTAGCATTGTTATTTTGCGTTTTGCTTAATTTTAGCGCGCTTGCAGTTTCAGTTTTGCCACTTTTTTGCGGTTTTTGTGCCAAACTTGCAGTATTTTGAGGCGATTTTGCGCTTTTTGGCGTTTTTTGGGCGTGTTTTAATGCCATTTTTTCTTTTTTCTTGCAAATTAGGCTTGAAATGATTAAACTAACCACTAAAAATGCTTCGATTATTAAATTTGTAAGGTATACAGTTTCTCTAAATTTAAATGACTCTATCTCAGCATTGTTAAAGACGAAATTATCAAGCATAAACAACCCAGTGGCCAAAACCCAGATTGGAATAACCGGCGATTTAATTCCAAACGTTTTGCAAAAGCAGTCGGTTGCCATCAAGATAAATATTGACTGCGCCAATACCGTTGACACCTGCTCAAACAAAACAAAGAACCATCCCACGCGCCCAATGTCAAGCGCCAGAACCGAAAATTGCGTAAGGCTTGAAATTGCATTGCCTTGCAGCGCGGCCAAGTTTCCGTAAAGCGACGTAAATAAAACGTAACTAAGCGGAACAATCAAACACACCACAACAAAATACGGCAGCACCAAGTTCCACCCAAGTTTTTGGTCACGGTTTAATGACACCTTGCCCGTAAGATAAATCAAAATCATAAAGTCGCCAAACCAAACATTGTCTTTAATCGCCTCGGTTGACAATGCCTTAAACGAATTTTCAAACATAGGAAACACGCGCTCAAACCTGCAATTTGTGAACCCCAAAAACAGCACGCCCGCGATACCAACCCCAATCAAAACCGCATAGATTTCACATTGTCGACCCATCGTCCTAAGCCCCTTAACACAGCCAAAAATAACAACGCCCAAAAGGATAAGGCCAAAAAACTTAAAGTCTAACGTGTCAAACAAAACGTTAGCAAACAGGTCGTGAATTGACTCGCTTGGCAAAATCGATTTTAATCCAAAATACAAAAACAATGCAAAACAGACCACGCGCCCCATAAAATCGCCCAATGAATTTTTAACAACATCAAACGCCGAATGGGTGCTGTTGTGACGGTTAAAAAACCACAGCGCAAAAATCAACAAAATCGTGTCAATAAGCCCCAATGTTAAAACTATCAGCCACGCATCACGCCCAACGCCCAACGAAATCATACTCGGCAAGCGCTGAATTTTGGTTGAAATCGCACTAATCAAGATAAGTAAAATTGCCTGACGTTTGTTAACCATCTTTCACCTCGCCGCCAATTTTTTTATCTTTATAACTCTTGTCGCGCTGGCTTTTTCTGCCGCTTTTTTGCGTATTATTCGCCACCGAACTACTGCTTTTTTGTGCGTTTTTGCCTATATTTTTAAGTTTTTGCGCGTTTTTTTCATTATTTTTGCGCGATTTTGCGTTTTTCGCAGTGTCACTATTTTTGCCCGCATTTTCATTCTTGGCATTTTTGTTGACTTCTTCGGCACGCTCTATAATCGAATTTTTTATTGATGGGTCATGGGTGGCAACAACCTCGGCCTGAGCCTTGGTGCGCGGCGCCTGCCTTATACGATTTTTATTAGGAAAACTTTTTGGCCGCGTTATCATTTGGTTAAGACTGGTTTTAATAAGCGCGTCCTTTTTATCGGCCTTAATTGATGGTGCAAACGGAGCCATCAGCGGTGCCCCAAAGTTTGAAATACTAACAAGATACCCTGACAAAAATATGATGCCAAGCAGTATGCCATAGAAACCCGCAAAACCGCCCGCAAGCGTAAACGCAAGTCTAAGCAGGCTTGTTATCGGGGCTTGGTCAGGCAAGATATAAATCGTTATGCCCGAAATCGCAACAATCATTATTGACGGGCTGGTTATAACCCCCGCCTGCACGGCCGTGTCTCCAAGCACAAGCGCGCCAATAATCGACAGCGCCATCCCAAGGTATTTGGGCATCCTGACCGACGCCTCGTTTAAAATCTCAAACAAAAACAGCACAAACAAGATTTCAAGCAGCGGCGGAAAACTTATCCCCTGGATAGACGACAAAATGCTTATTAAAAAATCAATGGGCAGCAAGCGATAGTGAAAACTTTCAAGCGCAACATATATCCCCGGCAGCATTATGGCAAGCAAAACGCCAAAAAAGCGAAGCAGGCGTATAAACGTCGCCCGCGCGGGATGCATATAATAGTCGTCGCTGCTTTGGATGTCTTCCAGAAACACATACGGCACCGTAAGCGCAATCGGCGTCCCGTCAACCAGAATGCACACGCGCCCCTCCAAAATCTTGCCCGTGGCGATGTCTGGCTTTTCGGTGGTGCCAATTTGACGAAACAGCTTGCTGTCGTTATTTCTTAAAAGGCTTTCAACGTAATACGACGCCGTTATGCCATCAATGTCAATCGAATTAAGCCGCCCCTCAATTTCTTTGATAACCTTTTTGCTGGCCACGCTTTTAAGATAGATAAGCACAACCCGGGTTTGACTTTTGCGCCCCAACGTTATCGTTTTTAAGGCCAAATCGGGCGTTGCAAGACGCCTTCGCACCAAACTCACATTTATATTCAAGTCCTCAACAAAACCCTCGCGCGGCCCCTTTAAAACCGAATTTGTTGGCGGCTCGGTGATAGAACGCGTCTCCCAGCCCTGTATCGGCATCGCAAGATAGTCTTTCTCGGCGCTAACCGCCAGCACCGCAAAACCCGCCAGCACCCTTTTGACCGCCGTATCAAGGTCACACCGCTCGATTTTCCCAAGCGCCAGCACAGAACTAGTCAGCCTATCAAAAATCCCGCCAGCACCCTTTTGACTGCCTTGCATACCGCCCGCCGCCTTGCCATCGTCACTTTGTACATCGTTTGACGCCTTGTCATCGCCACCATCTTGTGCATTACTTGACGCTCTACCATCGCCGCCATCTTGTGCACTGCTTGACGCCGCAGCATCGTTATCGCCTTGCAAATTGCGCCGACCGTCGTCATCATTGCCCTGTTTGTCACTTTGATTATCATTCGTTGCATTCGGCGTTTGGCTTTCATTACCATTCGTTGCGTTCGGCGTTTGGCTTTCGTTATCATTCGTTGCGTTCGGCGTTTGGCTTTCACCGCCATTACCGCCCGAAAGTTGGTCGCGCGCGCCTAAAATGACCTTTACAATGTCATTGCTTAACAACTTTTTGTCAATAAGACACTCAACAAAAAACAACCTGCCCTGAAAACTTCCAACGGGCAAATCTCGGGTGTCAATGTTACACTCGGGCGAAAACTTAGCCTGCAACTTATCAATAGCGTTTTTCATCACACGTCCTCTTACGCCTAGTTTCTGCCTTGCCCGCAAATTTTATTCCTTAACCCTTAACAGAATTCAATCCGCCCCAACAAACCTCACCCCCACCCCAAAAATCTTTACTTGCTGATCAAAAATCTTGACAAATCTTTACTTTTTGCCTAAAAAATCATCAAATAAGTAAAGATTTTTATGAATTCTTTACTTTTTTGTTAAATTTGACAGAAATATGTAAAGATTTTATTAATTTTGCCTCTTTGCAACTTCCTATAATGTATATTATAAGAACGGCGCCCTTGGCAGCGAGTTAGGTGTAACCCCACCAACCCCAACGAAAGCGGGTTATACATTCGTTGGCTGGTATCCAGAAATGGAAACTTTGGGGCAATTAACCTCATCAACTCGCCTAAATTCTTATAGCGGCAATACCGTTTATAACCAAGAATACTATGCTTGGTGGACGGGCGCAACGTATACCGTAACGCTTAGTTTCGCCAGTGTTTCATCGGCGATAAGCGGTGCGGGAACGACCAACGGCTGGACTTATAATGCAAGCGCTAAGACGTACACCAAATCAGTTCAAAACGGAACGACATTTGGCACACTTCCAGCACCAGCATTAGCAAACACTGTTGCGGGATACGGTTGGTTTACGTCAACAAGCGGCGGCACCCAGATTTACAGCACCACAACGTTTACGGGTACGGCCAACACGACATACTATTTGCAGATTACGTACAAAAAGTATAGCGTTAAGGCGGTCGTTAAAGACGCCAATGGTAACGAGACCGAGTATCCGGTAGAAAGTGACGTCAACGCGGGCTCGACGGTCAACCTGCCAAGCACTATCACGGTTGATGGCAAAACTGAAACCGTTGCGGGCTGGATGACGTCGGATCCAACATTGAATCCATTTGTCAGCACAAATGATAGCAGGCTTATAACGTCCGTTTCATCAGACACCGATGGCACGCTGACAGTTTATCCATTATTGCTTAGCCTAACGCTTGCATTTGAGGTGGCAGATACTGCGGTTTATGTAACATTTGGTGGATTGACTTATATGTTATCTGACCCAACTGAAACCGAAGAAAATCTAAGTGTAAGGCTTTATATCGGCGGTGTTCCTGATACTCGTATAATCAAGGCACAAGTTCCGGGCAGCCAGTTCCAGTCTTTGTGGATAACGAGTGGAACCGATGTAACCGGCGAAGAAATAACCAGCGATAATTATCCTAATTTCATTTCAGCTGGCGGTCTAAGCTATGATTACATAGAGTTCAAAGTTTCATCGGTTAAATCTTATATAAGTTCACATACGGCTATTGGTGATGATGCAGGCTATGGCGGAAAGGCTTATATGCTTTTGACCGTAGTTGGCGGCAGTGGCGGTTCGGGCGGTGGCGATACCCCATCAGCAGACAACGTTTGCAGTAGCTGTGGAACAGTTGCTAATTATGGCGGCGGCAAGTATATCGATGGATATTGCGACATTTGCGGAACGCAACTCTATCAAACATATTGGCACTGTCCTAATTGCGGCAACTCTTGGGATGTAACATCTTGCCCTAACTCGCTAAATCACTAGCAATGCTAAAATTCATACGGGCAATGCATTTAACGCTTAAAGCACAAAAAAAAGAAGACACTTTAATTAGTGCCTTCTTTTTTGTTTTTTGAAAAACTTTTAAGCATGCCGAATATTTGCTTATAGAGCATTTCGTTCATCATAGCCTAAGCAATAATTGTTATGGCCCGGCAAGTTTACGAGTGCGGTTATACCGCAAATGGTACATGTGTAAGACCATGTTTCAGACATAGAGCCGCAACTACGACAAGCCTGATCATCAAGGTGAATTCCGTTTGTAGACCAAACATGTGAACATGTGCTTCCGCCGCCGCTGCTTCCGCCGCCAGTTTCATCCCTGTAAATCATCATTACAAGCCTGCTATCGCCAAATCCAGTTACACTGTCCATCAGCGATTTGATTTGACTAACGGTAAATGAAACGCTGGATGCTCCAAATGTAAAGCCGTAAGGGTTGTTTGCCTCGGTTAACTTTTGATCTCCATCGCTATAATAGAGAAGGAACGAGTCAACCGCGCCAGTAATATCAAGTGAAATGACTGCATCAGATGCAAGCCCGCCGATAAACACTCTTACATAAGGTACATCTTCTCCTTCAAGGCTAAGAATATACCTTAATGTTGCGGCGCCACTCTGTTGAATAGATATCGTTACACTTGGGCAGTTGTTCGCCTCTGCGCCTATTAACAGGCTTTCATAAAGAGGATAAACATATATCGTGCCTTCGCTTTCAGATGACACATAGTATCCATCATCATCTTTTGTAACATACCTTGAATCTGTATCGGTTACAAATGGATAATCGGCAGGATCTGAGGTAAACCATGTCGATACTTTTTCAGTACCAATTACGTCCGGAAGATAGTACTTAGACCCCGCGATTTGGTCGCTGGAAAGCACTTGTTCGCTACCGTCCACAATTGCTTTAACCGTATACTTCTTATACGTGATCTGCAAATAGTATGTCGTGTCGGCCGTGCCTTTAAACTCAGTCGTGTACAGAATTTGAGTACCGCCGCTGGTCGCCGTGAACCAACCGTATCCCGCAACAGTGTTTGCTAATGCTGGTGCTGGAAGTGTGCCAAATGTCGTTCCGTTTTGAACTGATTTGGTGTACGTCTTAGCGCTTGCATTATAAGTCCAGCCGTTGGTCGTTCCCGCACCGCTTATCGCCGATGAAACACTGGCGAAACTAAGCGTTACGGTATACGTTGCGCCCGTCCACCAAGCATAGTATTCTTGGTTATAAACGGTATTGCCGCTATAAGAATTTAGGCGAGTTGATGAGGTTAATTGCCCCAAAGTTTCCATTTCTGGATACCAGCCAACGAATGTATAACCCGCTTTCGTTGGGGTTGGTGGGGTTACGCCCAGCTCACTGCCGAGGGCGCCGTTCTTATAATATACACTATCGGAAGCTTTCGTCCAGCCGCTTGGCGTGCTGCTGAATGCCCCGCCGTTAAGGTTAAGCACGAACGAAGGCGTGAATACTGCATAGAACGTCTTGTCGCCCGTCGCGATTTGTGACGTATCAAGCATATTCGCGTACGTCATCGTTGGGCTTGACGTGTCGCTCGCGTCGATGCTGTAATCAGCATACCAGCCAACAAACGTCATATATTGCCTTGAAATCGATGGCACCGGTATCGTCTGCCCATACGCAACCTTGATTTGAACATAGTTGCTGTTGCTTACCGAAATCGTTGCGCCCGTAAGGCTAAGGTCACTCCTCGCCGCGCCGTTAAGCACGAACGTGATCTTAAACATCTTGGTTGACCAGTTCGCCGTGTACGTCTTGTCGCCCGTGGTTGTGCTGGCGTCAATCGTCACGCTTGTTTGAGGCGTGGTGCCATTTGACCCCGTCCAACCAGCAAAGTCATAGTTACTTAGGCCACTTGGCGTTGGAAGAACGATCAGCCCGCTGCTTATCGTGTACGTCTTGGTCGTCCACGCGATTGACAGCGTCCCTAACGCGTCGCTAGGTTTGTTTGTGTTAAGCGTTATGGTGTAGGATTGCACACTCCAATGCGCATAAAGCACAATTGGATCGGTTTCAGTGTCAACAATGCTGGTTGCGGTTATTCGTGTGCCGCCGTTTGTTGACGTGAACCAGCCTAAGAACGAGTAGCCAGTAAGTGATGCGTCTGGCAACGTGCCATAGGCCTGACCAAATGTAACTTTATCCCACTTGGTTGAGGTATGCCCAGGATCGTCGCCAGTTGTATCAATCGCCCAGCGCTCCATCCCCGCAACATAACCTAAGCCCGCATTAACCGTAAGCGTAAACGTTTTAACCGTCCACTGCGCAGTAAGCGTAACATCGCCATACATGCTGCCGCCGGTTATAGATGCGCCGCCGCCATAAACTTTGCCAAGCGTCCAGTTACCGGTCGTTGCCGTTACCTTCCACCCGTCAAACGTATAGCCCTTGCGCGTAATGCTGTAAAGGTTAAACGTAGCCGTTGTTACATCGTATCCCTGAGGCGACGTGCCCGAAAGCGTACCGCCTCCATTAACGTCATACGTTATGCTGTAACCGTTAAGTTCCCATTTAGCATAAAGTGTTGCGTCTTTGTAAATATCCGTGCAAAGGTCGCTAGCAAAGCCATAATTAACGTCGCTGTAACCCGCAAACCTTTCGCCGTCCTCACCGCCGCACGTTCCGTTACCATAATAGTGAACAAACGTGTAGCCCGTTTTTGTTGGAAGGCTAAGCGTTGTGATCTCTGTTGTACAGTTAGAGTCGCTGTAATATTTGTTCGTTCCGTATTTATACCAGAACTCGCTTGTACCACCGCTGCCGCCAACCTTATCAAGAGTTATATGAATGGTGTTAACTGACCACGCCGCCACTACCGTAATGTTGCCATAATCGTTAGCAGGAATAACCAGATAAAATCCGTTTGTAATAGACGAACCGGTTGTTTGAGAGTTGGTTTCAATCGTCCAACCGATGCAAGTATAACCTTGTTTTGTTACATGTGGAAGTTCGATAGTTTGCGCAACACTCTTCGTTCGGTAACCGCCGACAGAGCTTGAAACGCCGTCAACACTACCCGTTACCGTATAGCCCGTACCAAATCGAATGTTAACGTCATCCGCGTAGGCCGATTTGCCCGATGGATAAACAACGCTGATTTTGTTTTCGTTAGCGCTTGCCAACGCCGCCGTGTCAAACGTTGCGATAATCGCGCCGTCCGTAACCGCGGTTGATACGTGGAACGGTATCGTGTAATTAAGCTCGCCCGTTATATTAATAAACTGAATAGGCGATCCATAATATGCTGAATTATAGCTAATTTGAGTGTTGTTTAAGAACTGAACGTTCATACCATCAATAATGAATAGCATATTAACGCCCGACTGTGATGAAACACCCTGCGCTTTCTCAGTCGCCTCGATTGACGTTGTTCCACCAAGGGTAAATGTTTTGCCTTGGGTTGACCTTAACGCAATCGCGCGTTTGCCCGAAAGCTTACCGCCCGTTATGCTGGTTTCGCCATATGCTACAATTGCATAGCCATTAGGCGCTTGAAGTTCACCATCGGTCATATCAAACAACGCGCCCGCATGGAAGACTGCAAAACACTCTGAGCCCTGTGTCATAGCAATGCCGCCCGTCATCTTAAACGTAGAGTTCGTGCCGATGTTAACAGCGTGTCCACTTGTTGACTTAATCGTACCGCCGCTTAATTCAAAAGTACCGCCGTCTGCAATTGTTACACATTGACCTACTGCCGTTACAGTACCACCAAGCATCTTAATGGTGCCGGCCGTGTTGTTTTTGTGAATCCAAAAACCACCGCTTGCACTAGAAATCTCAATGTCGTTAATCGTAACAACTGTTCCATTGACTGCTGAGATACCATACCCATTGCTTGAACCCGATGGGATAGTAATCTTAGTGCCTGAATTGATAGTGACTTTGGTGTCCGTTCCTGCAAGCAGTCCGTAGTGGTAAGCGGTATTGACAGCCATTGTGATCTTTGTATTATTTAAAACCAAATCACAAGTCGTTGTAATACCAGTATTCATTGCCCCACTAAAAGTACAATCAGTAAACGTCACTGTTTTCCCGCTCATGCTATTTACATAAGCGCCAATATAGCCACCGATGATTTGCACACCTTCAAACGTTATATTGTAAGAGCCGGAAGTTGCTATGCCAAATGAACCAGCTGATGTTGAATTGTTACGAATGATACAGTTTTTAATAACAGTATCCTCGCGAGACGCATTCATGCTCATACCGTATCGGCTGTCGGCGATGATTTCGCCGCCCGTGATGCTAAGGTATCCTGATGAATACAAAGCCGACTTGGTTGACGTAATCTTACCGCCAGATATGTTAACATGCCCGCCCGACGAACCGCTTGAATAAACCGCATAGTCGTCGCTGGTCATGTGGTCGGCGCTGACTTCACCACCAACCAAGTTAAAGGTACCGTTAACGCGGATAATGCCCTTAACCCAACTTGTTGCGGCTTTCATAACGCCGCTTGCAAGCGTGAACGTTGCGCCACTGCCGATATAGAAGGCTTGCGTTTCGCTTGTACTTGCGCTTGTTACCGTTAAAGTTTTAGCGCTTTCGCCGGACTTGTGGCCGCTGTAAAGGGTCACGTTGCCCGCCGTTGTGATCTTGCCCGACGCCGTAACGTCAACCAAGATGATAATATAGCCTTTCGTTAAGGTGCCCGCATAGGCAAACGCCTCAACAATGCTGTCAGCATCAAAGCCCTTACCGTTAGCGTCAAGGTTGGTTGGGTCGCCGCTGTACGCCGTTGGCTGAACCCAAATATAACTTGCCACCCAGTTCGCCGTGATGGTGATATCGCCATACGCTACATCTGGATATGTCAGCATACCACCTCGGGTAGACTCCCACGTTGGCAATGTGCTTCCATGTTCTCTACCACTACCACTAGTCCAGCTAATAGTATAGCCCGCGAAGCTGTATCCCGCCTTAGTTGCTGGATTTAATAGATCATATCCACCACTGTCACCAATCGAATAATCAGTTGGATGTGTGCCTAGCGTGCCGCCGTTAAGTACATACGTGATGTTATACGTTATAACTTCCGTTACGGCGTACCAGATTTGCGCGCCCGTGCAGGTTTTTGTTCCGCTTGTCCACGTTGCGGTTGAGCCGCCCTGCGTAGACGTCCAGCCCTTAAACGTATATCCCGCTTTGGTGTATGCATAAAAGTCATACGTGTCGCCATAAACAACGTCTTGCGTTTTAAGCGTGGTATCGCCGTCTTTAAACGTTATGGTGAACGTGTTAATCGACCATATCGCATAAAGCGTAACCGTTGCGCCTTGCGTTGAGGCAAGGTCGGTTGAAATTGTTGCCCCGTCTTTGTAGGTCGCTGAGGCCGAATCTTTATCCGTGTTCCAGCCCACGAACGTATAGCCCGTAAGCGAGAACCCATTAGCCGTCAGCGTAAGCGCCGTGCCGTACGTCTTAGTTAAGCTTGCCATCGAGCCCGTCGCGTTCGCATTGTTCTTATCAAACTTAATGGTGTACGTATTCGCCGTCCACTGCGCCGTCAGCGTAATATTACCCGCCGTGTTCGCAGCCAATACTAACGTAAAGCCATCGCTGCCGATAGAAGCTGACCCACTGGTTGGCGCCGTTGTTACAGCCCATCCGCTTAATGAATACCCTGTTTTTGTTGCAGTTGGTAACGATATCGTTTGCTCAGAGGCTGACATTCCGTAAGAATTCTTTGCGCCTGAGCCAAGTACGCCACCCGTACCAACGTCATAGGTTATCGTATAATCATTTTTGATTTTAACATCTGACCCGTCAACATAAGCCGAGCCATTGCCAAGACCTTCAAACGTCATACCCGCAAATGCCGCATTAGCAAGCGCATTCGTTGCAAACTTAGCAACTACCGTGCCGCCAGGTATCGCGCCGTTAAGCGATTTATGGTAACTGATTTTTAGCGTATTATATGTTAAATTCGTGCTAACTGCGGTAAAGTCAAGCGTTACGTCTACCTGTCTTAAAACAATTAGTCCGTCGAACTTAACATTTTTATCGAGCACTTTGATAGTTGAAGTAATGACCGCATCAACTGCCCTACCAGCTAAAACGGTTCCATCGTCGAACGTTTCGGTTATACCAGTTAGCGTGGTATTTTTAATTGAAACACTCCCTACATTTGTTAGGAATCGAAGAGCGGCAAAACCTGAAATAGAACTGTTTTCTATATATGTTTCTCCACCTTCAACCCCTACACCAATGCTAGTCATCTTTGAAGAACTGAATCCCGCTGGTTTTTCATCATGTAAGATAGTTACATTAATAATTGTTGCATTTGATTGCGCTACACATATACCTACACCATAACTAGTTAAGCTTTTCAAATGCGTTCGTATGGTAATGTTTGAAACATTTAAAACTGATTCATATCTTGCAAGTATGCCATAAATAGCACCATCAGCGTTACCATAAACATCAATTATACCGCCAGTGATATTGGCCGTACCTGCAACAACATTGATACCCCATGTTTGCATAGTGCCATTATTGTTTTTATCGCCCCAAATAGTACCGCCGGTCATGTTGAGAATAGCTTGCTCAACTTTGATGCCACATCTAGTTGAATATACTTCGCCACCTTCAAAATTCATCGTACCTGCCGTAATGCAGAATGTTTTTGTAGATATGTTCCCTGATTCGGTTGTTTCATAAATACCCGATTTGACAGTAAGAATTCCGCTTGTATCTATACCGACTGTCGCCGATGAAACAAACTTAGCATAAGTATCGCCAATTTTCAGGCCATAAAGATTAATAATTTTGTTTGCACCAATCGTTACCGTTGTGGTTTCGGTTATATCTTCAAGCATAATGAGATAATATTCGGTATTATCTGCCATAGCATCGATTGCGGCTTGAAGAGTGGTATAACCCGTTCCGTTAGGGTCAAGGTCAGCTAAACTTAGACTTGCTATCTTAGAACCCGCTATGGCCGTTGTTTGAACCCAAACAACCGATTTAGTCCATTGCGCGGTAAGGGTTACGTTGCCGTATTGCCCCGCTGCGATTGACTGGCCAGCCGTGTAGATGGTGCCGCTTGTCCAGTTGCCATCCGCGGTTGTGACTTTCCATCCCGCGAAGATGTAGCCAGCCTTGGCTGCTGCCGCTTGAATGGTGATTGCGTCGGTTATCGTGTACGCAATCGTGCTATTTCCAGCCAATGTTCCGCCATCCGCATTATACGTGATGGTATATCCATCGCTTGTCCACTGTGCGTAGATGGTATGGTCGGCGGTTTTGGTCATCTTGGTTGTTGACTCAATCTTGTTGCCGCCAGTTTGTGCGTCATACCAGCCCGCGAATGTATAACCACTGCGTGTAACAGTTGGAAGCGTGCCATATGAACCATTATACGACACGGTTTTCGTGGCCGTCTTTTTATTGCTTGCAATAGTCCAGCCAGATCCGGAACTAATCGTTCCGCCGTTTGCGTCCGCCGTGATGGTGTACCTGTTGGCGTTCCAAGATGCATATATGGTGTGCGCATCGGTTCGACTAACTTTTACACTACTATCTATCTCCATTGATGAAGTTCCAGAAGTGTAGTAGAACCACTCACTAAACGTATACCCCTCTCGGGTTACAGTTGGGAATTTACCATACAAGTCGCCGTAGTTGAATGTTTTTGTTGCCGTTTTCTTGTCCGCGCTAAGCGTCCAGCCGTTAAGGTTGTCGCCAGTGAATGTCCCACCTTTCGCATCAAGAGTGACCTCAACGCTAATTACCGTCCAGTGCGCGTAAAGCGTATGGTCGGCTGCCGTTGTTACGGTTGAAGATGCGGTTATTTGCGTGCCGCCGTCTGCCGCCGTCCACCAGCCCGCGAAGGTATAACCCGCGCGCGTTGGGTCAGTTGGGAACGACCCGTTTTTGTTATACAGCGCCCCGAACGTAACGCTTAGGCTTGTTACGTTAAGCGTAGAGCCGCCGTTAGTGTCAAACGTAACGGTGTAATTATTCGCCGTCCAATAAGCATAGATGGTTACGTTTGCCTTAAAGTCTTGCCATAAGTAATTTGTTGTTTCATTACCCGTGTCAGAGATGTATTGATTTCCGCCGCCACCCTCTTGCGCGTAATACCCGTTAAAGGTATAGCCCGTTTTGGTTGGGCAAGAAATCTTGTTAAGTGGGTCACCGCCATTGTCGCTTAGCGAGATAAAGTCGTTGCCAACAACGAAGTAGACGTAATCGGTGCCGCCACTACCGCCCTGTTTGTCAAGCGTGACTTTAATCACGTTGCCGCCCCAGTTCGCGGTGTATGACTTGTTGCCCGTTGCGCCCGAGATGGTCACCGTTGTTTGAGCCGTGGTGCCGTTAGAGCCCGTCCAGCCCTTAAACGTGTACCCGTCCTTTGTTGGGTTGTTAAGCGTAAATGAAGAGTTAACGGTGTATCTAACAAAGTTTTTACTGCTAAGCGTTCCGCCCGCCAGGTCATAGGTGATAGTGTAATCATCGGTCGCCCAGCGTGCGTAGATTTCAACGTCGCTGGTGGTGTCAACAACCGTGTCGGCCGTTACCATCTTGCCAACATTGACGTCGGTATAGAACGTGTACGCGCCGTAGTTGTAGTAAGCCCAGATACCGATAACCGTTTTGCCCTCAGTGCTTGCAACTGCGCCCAATTGCCAGCCGTCTGCGGCGTAAACAAATTCGGTTTGAGATTGACCGTATGTACCGTCAGAGTACGCAAAGCCCAAGCCGCCAACGCCATTAATTTGGTCTTGGTTAGTTTGATAGTCTGTTACTTTCGCGCTGAAAGACAAGATGTATTGCTGCCCCGCCGCACCATCGAATGGGAATATTTCAAAGGTTTTGGTTGATGATGTGTACATTTGCGCTGGGTGCATATTAATGCCCGTTTTACCGTCAAGCGTTGAAAGCGAAATCTTGCCAAGGCCTTGGTGGCACTTGCCCTCGTCAAACAATGCGTTTTGGCGAGTTACCCACGTGCTAAGGTCAATCTTGTTTTCAAGGCTGTACCCGATAAGCGTGTGGCCAAGCCTTGTGGCCGTTGGAAGCGTCCCGTACGTGCTGCCATAGGTTAAGCCCTTGGTTGCCGACGTGTTACCGCTGCCCATCGTCCAGCCGCTGGTGGCGTTTAATGTACCGCCGTTGCCATGCGCCGTAAGCTTGATATTGTTAGCCTCCCAAATCGCGGTAAGCTTTAAGTCGCCTGAGAAGATGTCAGTTAATTGAAGGTTTGTGCCATAATCAAATCTAACCGTTGCGGTTGCGCTTGTTCTGCCCGCAGCAAACACTGGGATAACAAACGCAAGTTCGTTAAATGTTACCGATGATACCGCGCTTTCGGTTGTTAAATACCCGCCATTGCCGAAGTCATAAAGCACAGCGTAAACCGTGCCCGACCCGTCGCCGTCATACGAAATCGTATAGTCATAAAAGTCACTAATAAACATTGCGTATGCCACGCTTGAAGCGTTGTTTGAAAGGTATTGCAATTCGCCATCTTTAACGCTCGCCGTGATTTTTCCGCCAAGCGTCATCGCAACTTGCCAGCCCTTAAAGGTATAGCCCGTGCGCGTTGGGTTAGGGATGGTCTTGTTCGCGCCAAAGTCATAAGTTGAATCGCTGGCCGTCGTGCCGTCATTGTTGTCAACCGTCACGTTATACGTATTCACGGTCGCCTGAACATAAAGTTTGGTGTTTTCGGCCTTGATCCATTGTTTGTCTGCGTTAACATAGCCCGCCGCCTGAACGAACGACCCATTCGCGTCCGCAACAAGCACGCCGCCCGACGTCGCCGTCCACCAGCCCGTGAACGTATAGCCCACCATAAGTGGAACTGGCGCATAGGTAGGAAGCGCTGCGTTAAACGCCATTTTAAGCGTAACTATCCTTGTTGAGCTGTCAGTGGTGTAAAGCGCGAAGCTGCCGTGCAAGTTGCTTGCAGAGTACCCGTCTTTTCCGCCATACAACCAATACTTGCCCGCAAGGATGTAGCTCGAATATGTTGAGTTGCCTGACGCGTCAAACGTAACCGTGTATTCATTCGTGCCCCAATAAGCATAGATGGTTGCGTCCGCCGTGTAGCTGTAAAGGTCGGTCGACTGCTCTTTGCCGTTGCTGCCAAACAACATCGTGCCCTGACCATTAGGCATTGAATAATACCCCTCAAACGTATAACCCGTTTTGGTTGGAGTTTCAAGTCTCATTAGAGGAGTTTCGCCGTTAAGCCCAAGTTTGTCAGTTGCATAAAGTTCTTGCGTGCCATAGCGGTAATACGCTTTATCCGTACCGCCCGTGCCGCCTTGCTTATCAAACGTGATAGTGATAACATTGCCCGTCCATTGTGCGGTAAGTGTTACATTACCGTAAATTCCTGCTGCGATGTTAAGCGTCTTCCAGTCAGTGCTTACGGTAGGAAGTGTATCGCCATGCGCGGCGCTATCCGTCCAACTAATCGTCCAGCCTGCAAAGCTGTATCCCGCGCGCGTAGGTAATGTAATCGTGCGCGTTTGGTCGCTTGTTGAGGTTGAGTATTTATTGTTGTCAATCGCTGCCCCGCTGCCGCCGTTGTTGCCAAGCGTTATGGTGTACGCATTTGCTTCCCATTGCGCTTTAAGCGTTACGTCAACGTAGCCCGCAACCATAGTGCTGCTTGCACCCGCGCCGCCGAACGTAAAGGTAAGTCCGCCGACAGTCGCGCTGCCTGACGTGCCCACCGCGCCCGTCTTGGTGTTGATAAGTTGATAGCCCGTAAGCGTGTAGCCCGCGCGAACTCGTGCGCTGATTTCTTCGCTTGCGCCAAACTCTTTGGTGAAGTTATAGATTTCAACCAAGTCGCCCTGACGCCCGCCGCCGTTTGCGTCAACCACAAAGTTATAAACATTTCTTGAATAGAAATAGTTAACAACCAGCGTGTTTCCGCTTGCGTCTTTCGTGTATTTAACAACGATTTGTCCGTTAGCGTCCGCCGCCGTAACAACCGCGTTTGCGATGCTTACCGTAACTTTATAATAACTAAACCCGTTATAGGTCTTCGCATTAATCGTTACCGTTGAATCCATCGTGCCATGAAGCGCAACGGTCTCTTTAAGCGCGCTGTTTGAAACGCCAAGGGTCGTAAGGTCGGTGATGCCAAGGTTAGCCTGATAATGATTAACCGTTATCAAGATGTCGCTTTCCGCCGCCCATTTCGCCGTAAGCGTGATGTCGCCATAGGTGTAGGCAAGAATTGTAAGCAAGGTTGGATCGGCCGTTGGAAGCACGTCGCTGTGCACCCCACTTTCGTCCGTCCATCTTACTTCCCATCCCGCGAACGTATAGCCCGTTTTGGTTGGCGCTATAAGCGTCAACTTTTGTTCAGTGCTTTTTGTTGTGTATGACGTTGGGTTAGTTCCATTAACCGTGCCGCCATTAAGTTCGTAGGTTATCTTCCACTGGTCAGCGCCGCCAATTCTAAGGTACTCGCCATCCGCATACGCAATCTTGCCTGACACCTGCGAGATGGTAACCTTTTTCATATTGGCTTTGGCAAGTGCTGCCGTTGCGAACTTAGCAAATGCCGTTCCGTCAGCCGCCCCACCAACGCTTATAGGAATTATGTTTTCAAACTCGCCCGTAACCTCGGTGCAGTCAAGAATGTTAAGTTGTGCAGAGTCATCTTTCCAAGAAATAAAGCCTTTAATTAATTTAATCTTTGTGCTTGTTATCTTAAATGTAATATTTTTTGCGGTCGATACCGTAACGCCTAATGCATAATACCCAGTGCCCTTTGTTTCAATTGAAACATCGCCGCCAAGGGTTATAACGCTGCCCGCTTTGTCGCCAACTGCAATGCCATAAACGCCTTTAAGAGTCCCGCCTGTTAATGCAAGACTACCATATGCATTAATAGCGAAATCGGTTGCTGATTCAACATGGCCGCCCGTCATATTAAGCGCCACAATATCTGCTGGGTTATTTAAGAAGATTGCATAACTAGCATTTGATTTAACCGTACCGCCAGAAAGATTAGTGTAACTTGGTACCGTTGGCGATGCGTAGTAAATAGCAAGTTCATCAGCAGTAATTGTACCGCCTGAGACATTAACAACTGTTTTACCAGTTGTGTTGCCGCCACCGTGAACAACGCCTTGCGCAACAATTGAAGAGCCGTTTTTAAGCGAGGTAATCGTGCCTGCGGTCATTGTGAAGGTTGCGGTTTGGTTAGCGCCTGCATACAAGCCAACGCATTGAACGCCGCTTCCGCTTACGCCAGTGATAGACGAATCACCGCTAATCGTGCCGCCCTTCATTTCAAAGGTAGCGCCCGCCGTTACATAAACGCCGCGTCGGCCAAACCCGCTAATGGTGCCGCCCGTCATCGTCATAAGTGCGGTGTAGCCTAATTGAACTGCATAATAGCCGCCTTTAATCTGCGCGCTGCCTGAAAGGTTAAATGTACCGCCGTTAGCAAGAATTGTTATCGCGTTGTTATTTAAAACCGTACCTTCAACCGTACCGCCCGAAATATTAATCGCGCTGGTACTATTGTTAGTTGAAACAAAGCCATAATAGTTTGTTTTAACGTGGCCGGCCGTCATATTAACCGTGCCACCAACGTTATTTATTAAGCCTTTGCCACCCGCCAATGTTAAGTCATAAATCGAACCGCCATTAATATTGATGGTGCCCCAGCTGCCCATTGCGTAATAGGTTTGGCTTTCATCAAATCTTATTGCGCCGCTTTTTAACGTAAACGTCCTGCCCGAGCCAACCAAAATTGCATAGCCCGTTGTAGGTGCGCTTGCGTTTTTAAACGTTGCGGTGAATTCGCTTGCGCCGCTGTCGTGTCCGCTGTAAAGCGTAACGTTGCTCTTGTGGTTTGAATCAAGGTTAACAAGGTCGCTGGCCGTCGCGTCTTTAAGAAGGATGATGTGCCCTTCGGTCAACGTTTTGGCATAGTTAAATGCCTCTAACAATTGGTCGGCGTCAAACCCGCGCCCAGTTGCGCTAAGCGTGCCTGAGTACGCGGTAGACTGAACCCAAATATCGGCCGCCTCCCAAACTGCTTGAAGCTCTACGTGGCCGTATCTGCCCGCAGCAATTGACGTGCCCGCCGCAAGAATGGTGCCAACGTCAGGCCAGTTGCCCTCTTTTGAAACAATCTTCCAGCCCTTAAACGTTTGTACGGTT
Organism: Acutalibacteraceae bacterium; assembly: GCA_963602035.1. Lineage (GTDB taxonomy): Bacteria > Bacillota > Clostridia > Christensenellales > UBA1242 > UMGS2070. The sequence goes on from CAVCHC010000005.1 coordinate 23,322, forward strand.
CCCGTTGGGATGCCCGCCAAGGTAAACGCGTTGCCAAACACGAAATACGTGGTTGAAACCGCCGTTGCGCCATTAGCGTCATAAACAACTCTGTACGTTGAAAGCTCCCATTGCGCTTTAAGCGTGATGTTGCCATACGTGCCCGCCGCAATCGTCGCGATAACCGCCTTAACGCTTGCGCAGCCCGTCTTCGCGCAGACATTGCCTGACGTGTTGGCCATCGTGATCGACCCGCCAGTTGGCGCGGTTGAAACCGTGTAGCCCGTAAAGCAATAGCCATCGCGCGTTGGGATGATAAGATCCTTGGTTTGCGCCGTAAGAGCCGTGTTGTATTTGATAATGCTTTGCGAAATCGTGCCGCCGTTAGGGTCCAAAACAATGTTGTATTCTTGCCCCTTGGCCGTTGCAGTAAGCGTTACCGCCCCCGCTGGCGTATTCGCCGTGAATTCTTGGTTAGTGTTATTAGGGATAAGCGACGTGTTGCTTGACGTCCACTTATCAAACAGCCAGCCGCTTGCCACCGTTGCGTGATAGCTTATCGGCGTGCCATAAAGCGCGGTGATGGTCATCTGCCCCGCCGACGTTTTAAGAATCGGCTTAAAGTTTTCAGCCACCTGCGCTGGGGTTACGGCCGTGGTGTTATCGTCATTTTGGAAGACGATACGAATGTACGCCGTTTCAGCCGTGGTTGTGAAGCCAAATTTTGTTGATCCGCCCGAATTGCCTACAACGTCTTTTATCCACGTTTTGTCCGCCTTATAAAGATGTATCGAACGTATTTTGCCCGTTGAAATCGAAAGGTTATAAAGGGTGTTAGCCGCAACGCTTATATATTGCGTCCTTACGCGCGCTACGTTAGCGCTGCCCGTTTCGCCAGTTGCGTCCGCAATACCGCCCTGCTCCATAAGCCCTTGCGGAATGTTAACGCCAACCGACCCGCCGTTCGTTTCGTTTTTAACGGTGACCGTTGTTGTTACGCGGTCATAGTAGATATCAATTTCAAGGTTAGCGGCCGGCATCGTCATCGTGTCAGTAGTAACCGTGGTGCCATTCGCCGTCGTATAGCTGTAATAGATACCGTTATCAGTGGTCGTGTAAACAATGCTGTTAACCGTACCGCTCTTGCGGAGTGAAACAAGGTCAATAGCCGCGCCATACTCAAAGTTAAGCGTTTCATCGTCGCCAAGTTGCGCATAAACGCCCAACAAGTTCATCTGGAAGTGCTTAACCGTAACCGTGTACGTATTCTTGCTAGCATTCGCCACAAGCGTTAGATTATCAAATATGTGGGTATTAGCACTTGCATCATGCGCGCCCGATGTTCCTACATTATAGTAATACAACAAATCGCCCGCCTTAAAGCTGTGATTAGTTTTTTGCCCCTCAAAATCAGATATATAACTATATGCAGATCCATATGTCCAACTAACAAATGAATATCCTTGTTTTGGTGTGGCCTTTACAGTTGCAATATTACCATAAAGATAAGTTCCGTCACCTGTTACAGACTCAATTCCCTCACCCTTATTAATGTTTAAAGTAAATTGTTCATGTACATATACCGATTTTCCTACATTGCTTGTACCAATCGTACCGCTTGCAATTGAAACAGCGTTGCTGCTGCCATTACCAGTAATTCCCGTGCTGACCCTATTACCATAAGGTGTAATAACATAACTTTTACCAGTTTCTTCAACCCAATAAACCTTAATATCATAAGTTGAATTATAAGGGACGCTTATCGAAAGCGAATATCGTCTGCAATCAATCGTCTCAAACTCAGCATTATGATCATAATCAGGCCTTTCAACTAACTGTGACTTCCATGTTAACCCGCCGTCAAAACTGTAATAAATAGTAGCGCTATTACGAATATATACTTCTAGTTTTAAAGTCAACGTATAGTAATTAATATCCCAATGCGCGTAGAGCGTGTAAGTTGACACGTTTTCTTTATCCCACGCCTTGTCGTTATACGCCTTACCCGTGTTGTTATAATACTGCGTGCCGCCGTCGATTGCGTCAAAGTATCCAACAAAGGTATAGCCCGTTTTGGTTGGCGCGGTGATGGCCGGCATAGTGTCGGCGTACGTCGCCTTAATCGTGTCAGTACCGCCCGTGCCGCCCTGCTTGTCAAACGTAATGGTAGTTACTTGCGCGCTACTTAACGCCTGAACAACGATAGATATAAGCCCGTCAGTAGGAACAACGTCATACGCAAACGTGATGCTGTCGCTTTCGCTTACCGTGTACGTGCCAAGCTTGTCCGTCTTCCAATAAGACCAGTTATAGCCCGCCTCAACCGTCGCTTTAAGCGTAACGATGCTGTCAAACGGAATATTTTCAAAATAGCCCTTTTTAGCCGCAACCTCAACGCCATCAACGGTAATCGTGGTGCCCGTCATCGAGCTGCCGCTGTAATTCAATACGCCCGAAGTTGGCGAACTCATCGTAACTGACGCAACACCCAAAACCAAGATAAGTTCAAGTTTATAGTTGTTTGGCGTCCATACCGCGTTAAGCGTTACGTCGCCGTATTTGCCCGCCGCGATGGTCGCCCCAGCCTCAAACGTCTCAGTAGTCTCCCAGTTGCCTGAGTTTGCTTTAACGCCCCAGCCCGCAAAGGTATAACCCACGCGCTGTGCTGCTGGCTGTAAAGTGATTTGTTGGTCAATCGTGTATTCTTGCTCGGTGAGGCCTATCATCGTTACGTTCGTGCCATTTGGTGCGTACGTGATTTTGTACGTGTTATTGCTCCACTTAGCATAAACGCGCGCGATTGAACCGCTGGTGCTGATGCTGTCAAACGTAGCGTGGCTGGCGTCAAATATGTCGCCCGCGTTCACTTGGTTTGTGCAGCCCGCCTCTTTAAACCAACCAACAAAGGTATAGCCCGTGCGGGTCGGCGTTGGCAAGTCGTCCGCCGTGTACGCCGTGTCATACGTCTTAGTTTTCTGCGCGATACTCTCGCCGCCGTTAACAACGTACGTAAGCGTATAATTATTAGCCGTCCACTGCGCCTTAATCGTGTGCGCACGTGGAACCGAAACAACGGTGGTTGCCGTTATGGTCGTGCTCTCGTCGTCTGCAAGCGTCCATTTTGTGAACGTGTAGCCGGCGCGGGTCACGGTTGGAAGAGTGCCATAGGCCGTGTTAAACGCGATGGTTTTTGTGGCCGTTTTGTTGCCCGAGGCTATTGCCCAGCCCGTTGCCGCGCTGATCGTGCCGCCATTCGCGTCGGCCGTGACGTCAATGCCGTTGGCCTTCCAGATCGCATAAAGCGTAACCACCCCGCCGTTTTCGGCCGTCAGGTTCTTAACGCTTGCCTTATCTGCGTACAAGGCCGTGGTCGCGTTTTTGTCTGTATTCCAGCCCACGAACGTAAAGCCCGCTGCTGAATACCCAACCGCTGTAAGGTTTTTGGCAACGTCATAGGTCATCGCCAAGTCGGTCATAGACCCGTCAACCGCCACCCCAATAGACTGACCGTTTCCGTCAAACCTAATGGTGTACGTATTCGCCGTGGCTTTGGCCGTAATGGTTTCATTGTATGCTTGCATTTCGTATACGTAAGGATTCGTTGATAATGATTTACCACTAGAATCAAATTCCCAGCTAGCAAATGTATATCCTTCTTTAACAGTAGCGGTAAGCGTAACCTCCGCGCCATAAACAACATTATATACATTTTCTGTGGCCGTCGCCGTTACGCCGTCACCAGTTGCTGACAATGCTGAAATGCCTGCTGCTGAACCATTAACAAGCGTTAATGTATACGTATTAACCGTCCAATATGCATATAAAGTTTTTGTTAAACTTGTGCTGTCAATCGTAGGATTGAAATCATTATACATTTCACCTAACGTATAGTCGCATGTACTATTTGCACCCGAAATATTGCTCCAACCTGAATGGGTATAACCGCCAGCATTAGGCATACCTGGTATCCAAGATATTTGACTTGTTGGCAATTGTATTTGGTCAGCCATTAATTTACCTGACGCGTTATAGTATTGCCCCGCATTAATTGGATCTGGCACAACAACTGGATCAATACTTGGCGCTCTTACCACGCCGCTTTGCGTTGCAGGTGCAACCTTGTTAGCATCAAATTGATACGTCAAGGTTCTTGTGTACGTGCCGTACATTGTGGTGTCGGCAACAAAGGTTTCGCTGGTGCCCGCTGCAACGCCCGTGAATGCGCTTGCGTCCGCCGTCCAGCCGTTCGCCGTCCAGCTATACGCCGTCAATGCCGCCTGCTCAGGAAGCGTGAAGGTGACGCTTACCGCCCTGTTATAAATCGTTTCGCTTAGCGTGGTCTCCTCGGCGCCCGCAATGCCCGATTTAAAGGTCACCGTTATGGTCTTGCTGTAAATCGCGTAAAGGGTTATCGCGCTGCTGCCCATCGTGAGAGAGTCAAGCGCCGTGGTTGCGTCTTTGTCTGTATTCCAGCCGATGAACTTCCACATGCCGCCCTTGTTATCAAGTTTTGCGCCCCAACGATGGGTCACGTCAAGGTCAACCGCCGTGCCATACGGTACGCTGGCCGTCTGTTTGTATTTGGTAGAGTCCGCCGACCCAAACGCGCCGCTGGCCTCAACGCCCAACGAGTTTTCAATAACGCCGCCGTTGGTGTTAACGTCATAGGTAACCGAAAAGTCGCCCCTGATCTTAATCTCACTGCCATCAACATAAAGATACATATTGGTTGGATACGTAAGGTTAAGTTTAGCCAGGTTCGCCACCGCCGTCGCATTATCAACAAACTTAGCAACAACCCGCTCTTGCGTAGGATCGTTGACAACGATTTTGGTTGAATTAACTAAAACATCCCCCGTCTTAATTCCGGTAAAATCAATTGTGGCGCTATAATATAAGTAGATTTTTTCTAACGATACTTTTGTCGAATTAACACTTACAACCCCACCATAATTACTTAAAGTACTTACCGTTGCAAACCCATCGACTGTTAATGTGGCTGATTTTTCTACATAAATTACATTGACAATGGCACTATCGCCAATCAAACCCTCTCCGGAAAGACGAACAATATCATTAACCGTCCCACCTAAAATTGTTAGTTTTGAGCCCGATGAAGTCTCTATTGATGACTGAGACCCCTTGCTTTTGCTGGTAGACCCTCCTAAGATAGTTACCATGTTGGTACCCTTAGCAGTTATGGTTCCCGTTGTCCCACTGTTAAGTGTTAAATTGGCAGAACCATAGAGTTTCATTAGATTAGCAATATTTAAGTTATAAAGGTCTAAACTTGCTGAACTTGTTAATGTAATGTAATTATTAACCGCGCACCATCCGCTATCTTTATGTACGCCATACAACGTCACTTTTTGATTATTATCAATTTTTAATGATGATGTTGAAGTGTCATCTTCCAAAAGAATAATATATCCTGTGCCGCTCTTAGCGATGGCCGCGATGGCGTCCGCAAGGGTTGCGTAGCCCGTGCCCGATGGGTCAAGGTCGGCGCGGGTTAAGTTGTCAATTTTCGCGCTGTCAATCGCGGTTGATTGAAGCCAAACTTTTGGTGTTGTCCATTGTGCATAAAGGTCAACAACGCCGTTATTTTCAGTTGTAAGGTTAGAAACGCTTGCGCCGTCAGCATAGGCCGTGCCCGTGCCGTCCGCCTTAGTGTTCCACCCAACGAAGTTAAAGCCCGCAGCCTTAAACAGGTTGTCTGCCAGGGCGCCCGTGCTGCCATACGTAAACGACTGGTCAGCCATCGTGCCGCTAACGGTCACGCCCGCCGCCGTCATATCCGCGCTAGGGTTAGGATTAAACCTAACGGTATATTTGTTAGCGGTTGCTGTGGCAGTAAGCGTAAGGTCACTTGCTGGCATATTAAACGTATAAGCATTTTCTGTTGATGTAAAGCTTGATACGTCCGCCGTCCATTTTTCAAACGTATAACCCGCTTTAACGGTAGCCGTAACTGTAACCGCGGTGTTAAAGCTTATTGTTACGCTTGAAGTTGTGTCATTAACTTTATTAAGGGTTAACGCTGCCCCATTTGCCGTAGCCGTGATAGCAGTTATGCCCGCCGTGCTGCCGTTGATAAGCGTTAATGTATACCCATTAATTACCCAATGTGCATAGAACGTTTTGGTTGTATTCGCGTCATCTACCGCTGGGCAGAAACCGTTATACGTTGCGCCCAAAGCGTAATCAAGCGTGTTATTGTCGCCCGCCGTGTCGCTCCAACCGCTTAAAGTGTAACCAGTGCGAGCACTAGCAGTCGTATCACGTAAAGTTATGCTAGGCGTTGTAATAGCGCCATTTGTATTGTAATATTGAACAGAAGTAATCTCTACCCCGCCCACAATAGGGCTTGGAGCCCTAGCGATTGATTGAGTAGCGGTAAAATTATCATTAAACGTAAAAGTTATGGTTCGTTGATATACTGCATAAAGGTTATATTCGCCATTTGCAGTTGCATTTGCTATATCAAATGTATGGCTAATTGTTGTGCCGTCGTCCAATTGCGCAAAGCCAGTATCAGCAACATCAGCAGTAGTATCAAGACGCCATCCAAGTGTGCGCCATGAGCCGACAGTAAACAATGCCGCTGGCGCTTCTATGCCCGCAAATGTGACGGTTGTGGCCGTGTTATAAACCGTTACGCTGTACGTTTTGTGCGTGGCCTTGTTTATCCCGCTGAACGCGTTTAAAACAAGCGTCTTGCTGTAAATCGCGTAAAGGGTAACCGCGTTGCTGCCCATCGTGAACGCCGTGTCCGCCGTGGTCGCGTCTTTGTTGCGGTTCCAGCCTACAAACGTCCAGCCGCTCTTCACGCCCCACCTGTGAGACGCGTCAAGGTCAACGTTAGACGCAAAGTTAACATTCGCCTTATCCGTATAGCCCGAAGCCGACGCAAACGTTCCGCCGTTGGTGGTGGCGTCATAGGTTACGCCATAGGTTGCGCCAACCTTAACATAAACGCCGTCAGCATACGTCGCGCGCGCTGGGCTTTTGATGTCAAACTTAGCCGCATTCGCCGTGGCAAGTGCCTCAGTTGCAAACTGCGCAACAACGTCGCCGTCTTTAAGCGTTGAAGACGTCATTTGAACAGGGATAGTGTTAACCAAGTTCTCGGTAAGTGCCGTCGCGTCAATATATTTAATCTTCGCGCCGTCAATCTTAATCGTCCCGCTGCCCGACATCTTAAAGTTTTTGTCAATTATCTTAACAACAAGGTTTTCACCCGTACTTGCATCGTACGCATAAACACCATCTACTGTGGTATCAATTTCAACCGCACCAAGACTAAGCGTTACATCATTTGTAAGTACAACACCTCTATTGCCGCTTAAAACGCCGCCGTTTAATGTAACATTAGCAAGAGTTGCAGAAATACAAGCGTTTTTAGTTGAGGTTATTGAACCACCGTTAACAATTAACGTTGTAACCTCAGTATTGTATCCAGTTACTCCTATGGCAATCGGTACATCTGCTCCACTAGCAGAAATTGTACCGCCATTAATCGTGCAGGTTGCCCCGCGATTCAAATCGATACTACGTGTTGCATAGCCCGCAGTGGTTGTTATCGTTCCGCCATTAATCTCTACCGAAGCCCCGCTTGTTGCGTAAATTGTATATGCGCGATAGGTTGATGCCGTATGGCCAGTTGAACTAATTTTTGCGCCATCATTAATAGTAATTTTAGAGTCCGTACCGGTAACATAGATAGCATAAATGGTTGTGACTTTATCCGCCGTGCCCGCGTTAATGATTGTTCCACCACTTACGGTAATTTGACCACCTAATGATACATAAATAGCACTCGTTGAGCCACCAATAATTGTACCGCCAGTAATAAATACTTTGGCCGTTTGGTAAACATCGATAGCATTTCTTACGCCGCTTATTTCTGCGGTTCCGCCAATATTAAGTGTACCGCTAAACATACCAAATGCAGAGCCTGTTGTTGCGGTTGAGGACTGACCGCCTTTAACCACGCCACCAGTAACGGTATAAACTGAGCCACTATACCCCGTGCTAAACACATCTTGATATGAAGTCGCCTCACCGCCAGCCATTTCAAGGTTTCCACCGTAAACAACATAATAATTTGATTTAAGTGTACCACCATTGATAATAACTTGACCCATAGAGTATTGATATATCAGATATCCGCCACTGCTAAGCCCATACTCTTCAATAGAGCCGCCGTTAACAATTATCGTACCAGCATTTTTTATGCCATGTGATTTACCATTTGATAAGTCAAACCTAATATTACCGCTTTCAAGCGTAAAGTGTCTATATTCTTCAACATAAACCGCTATCCCTTCACTATCCGACGCATTCGTAAACGTTGCGGTATAGTCAGTGCCCGTGTTGGTGTAAATGGTAACATTGCCCGTTTTGACGTTCACGCGACCACTTGCAGTTGCGTTGCTCAAAAGGATAATATAAGTGTTTGAAAGGGTTTGCGCGTACGTAAACGCCTCTTTAAGTTTATCCGCCGCGAAGCCTTGGCCATTAGCGTCAAGCGTGCCCTCAAATTTGGTTGTTTGAACCCAAACGCCCGCGGTGTTCCACAATGCGTAAAGGGTTGTGTCTTTAACAAACGCGGTGGTGCTTGCGTCCGCCGTTATGCGGCCATTATCGCCAATGATGCCCGTGCCCGCGCCCGCCGTTTCGGTGAAGTATCCGCCGAAGACGCTTGCAGTTTTGTTAGGAAGCGTGATGCCGTTAAGTGCGGTCGTCATCGCCTTGGTGCAGGCCTCGTCAAGGTAAAAGCCCACGCCGTATTTAAGATAGATTTTGGTTGTGCCCGCCGTGTTAGCGTTTTGGTTGTCAAGCGTGATAACAAAGATGCCTTCCGTCCAGTTGGCGTTAAAGGTTTTGTCGCCCGTTGAGCCCTTGGTTACGCTTACGCTAAGCGCTGGGGTTGAGCCGTTTGAGCCCGTCCACCCAACAAACACAAAGCCGGTTTTGGTTGGGTTGATAAGCGAAAACGTCTCGGTTTCAATCGTATAGGTTGTTGGGTTGGTTTGGCCATCCGCCAATGCGCCGCCGTTAAGGTCATACGTGATGGTGTACGTCACCACTTCCCACTTAGCGGTAAGGATGATGTCGCCATAACTTCCGCCAGGGATGGTAAGCGTATACGTCGTTACGCCGTCGGTGCCCGTCTCGCTTGAAATGCTAGGCGCTGCCCCGCCGCTAATGGTGCCGCGAGCAATGTCCCAGCCATTAAACTTATACCCAAGCCTTGATGGCATTTTAAGCGTTTTGTATTGCTCCGTCGTCTGGCTTTCATACTGTTTTGCTGCGTCATCCGCAATCGTGCCGCCGCCCAACTTGTATTCAATCTTATACGCCAGGTTAAGCTTAATATCCTTCCCATCGACATATAAGTTACCAGCAACGTTGCTTAAAACAAACTTTTCAAGGTTAGCCAGTGCAGTTGCGTTATCTACAAAGGTGGCAATCGTGTAATCTGCAATAGGGTCAACTGAAACACCAATTTCATTATTTAATACAGTCCCACTTGAAAGACCCGATAAATCTATTTTAGGTAATGGATAATTGTTGTTAGCAACATTTGAAAGCACATCACTGTCAACCAACAACTGCACCGTATTAACAGTGACTGATTTTGAATTAATTTTCAATTGGCCACTTATGCGCAAAAATTCAACATAAGCATTATCCGTTACAACAATCGTACCAATAAGCGCCGTTGTAGTAAGTCCAGACGAATTATTGATAACAGCATTGCCACTAATGGTTACATTAATATTTTGCCAATTTGAGAAATCTTGACTGGTTTCTAATGCACCATTTAACATAACACTATCTGTTAAAATTAATTCGCCCGAGTTTATAGTGATATTGTTGTTGATATTTGAAGTTCCACCAATCTTTGTGGTACCACCAGCAATTTCAATTGTAACTTGCACGTCTGTGTTACCGTTAATTGTCAAGTTGCCAAGCGAAACGATTAAGGCACTGCCCATACTGTCAATTGCAATGTTAGTAGCAGTTAATGTACCCTGAATAACAAATTGATCAACAAGTAACAATACCCCCGAAAGCATTGTCATACTTCCAGCGACAATAGAATCTTGAACTGTTATTACATAATTTCCATTGTTTTTTAAACTGTAAACATAAACATTTTTGTCAACCTCATATCCCATTAATTCGGCATCGTCTAACAAAACGATATATCCCCTGCCATTTTCAGCAATTGCGTTAATTGCGTCGGCAAGGGTTGGGTAGCCCGTGCCATTAGGGTCAAGGTCGGCGGTGGTGAGGTTATCTAACTTAGCGTCCGCAATGGCGGTTGATTGAAGCCAAACTTTTGCCTCGTTCCACTGCGCCGTAAGCGTTACGTTGCCGTATTTGCCCGCAGCGATTTGTTGCCCGGCCGTAAAGGTGCCGTCTGCCCAGTTGCCGGCTTTTTCAGTCACCAGCCAGCCGTTAAACACGCCGCCCATTTTTGAAATGGCGTTTGCGATGGTGATGGCGTCATTAATCGTGAACGTAAGTTGGGTTGACGCGTCAATCACGTTGCCGCCCGCCGTGTTGTAAGTTATCTTGTATTCGTCGATAATCCACGCGGCGTAGATGGTTGCGTTTTCGGTGTAGGTTTTATAAAGCGTGCTTGTTACCGCGCCCGAACCGGCGTTTGTTACCGTCTCGCCCGCAATAACTTGTTTTGTTTCGCCGTTATTCCAGCTAAACTTACCGTCAATACCAATAAACTTGGTGCCCGCGCCGTTCTTTTCAGCAAAGTAGCCAATAAACGTATAGCCATTGCGCGTTGGGATGGTGATGCTTGAAATAGCGTTTGTGTTGCTGTTAGCATTCGCCCTTGAAGTGTAATAAGCATTGCTGTCAAACACGTAATAAATTTTGCCCAAATCCGTGTTGCCATTGTCTTCATCCAGGGTGATTTCAATAACGTTCGCATTCCAAATCGCCATAAGAGTTGCCTCTCTGGTTTCGTGAATGATTTGCGAAACGTTAGTATCGTTAAATATGGTTGAACTTGAAACGGTTTTGCCTTTTGTGTCTGCCCAGTTAGCAAACGTATACCCCGCTCTTGTTGGCGTTGGAAGGGTGCCGATTTCTTGGTCATAGGTAACGGTTATCGTGGTTGGGTCTACCGTTGCGCCGCTGCCGTTAGGGTCAAGCGTGATGGTATAGGTGTTGGCCGTCCATTTAGCCACAACCGTTGTGTCCGCCGCGCGAACCCATTTTGCGTCCGCGTTAGTGAATCCCGCAACTCCCGCGATAAGCGCCATTGAGTTGCTGTAAACAAGTGTATCAGACCCCTGTGTCGTAAAGCCGTCAAAGGTATAGCCCGTGCGGGTTGGCGCCGTGATAGCGCTTAGTGCCCCGCTTACCGCGCCCGTAGACGCATTATAATTTGAATAAGGTATATTATCATTATATATATAATATACATATGCAGTGCCGCCGTTGCCGCCGTTTGCGTCAAAAGTGACTTTATAAACGTTGGCCGTCCACTTAGCATAAATGTATGCGTAAGAGTTTTCGGTGGCGATATCAACAAATGTTGCGGTTTCAACCGAAAGCGTGGTCGTGTTGCTAAGTCTGTCACCGCTTAAATCTTCTTTTGCGTACCAGCCGCCAAAGGTATAGCCCGCCTTGGCTGGGTCAGGAAGAAGGCTGAAAATCGCGCCGTAACTTACTCCGTCAAGTTTAGCGTAGTTTTTGTCTGCCCCCGTGCCGCCAACAAGTGACCAGTTGCCGCCCAAAGACACTTCGCCGCCGTTAGGGTTAGCAACAACCGTGTACGTTTTAGCGTCGGCAGTTGCGGTAAGCGTGATGCTGCCCGCTGGCATATTGAATTTATAGTCAGCCACGTCGCCGTCCGCCAAAAGGCTTGCGTCGCTTGAAAGCCATTTTGCAAACTTATATCCGTCATTAAGGGTGGCGCCAAGGGTTACGGCCGTGTTAAAGTCAAGTTCGGCCGTCCACGTGGTTGCGTTCACTTGCGTAAGCGTAACGCTTGCTGAAATCGCGCTTATGGCCGCCACGCTGCCGTTGATTAGCGTAAGCGTGTATTTGTTAATCTTCCATTGCGCATAAAGGTCAACAACCGCGTCTTTTTGGTCAGTAAGGTTTCTTACCTTTTGACCGTCGGTGAAGCTGTCGCCCGTACCGTCAGCATTAAGCGTCCATTTATCAAAGGTATAGCCCGTGCGCTTGAATGCGTTAGAGGTAAGCGCGGTGGCCGCCCCGTCGTATTCAAACTTTTGGTTAGCCATCGTGCCAGTTGCGTCGTCTGCGTTTTTGTTAAAGCGAACTTCGTATTCAAACGCCTTCCAGCCCGCATAGATTCTGCCCTCGCCAGCCTCAAAGTCAAACGTAACGTCGTCTTTGTTAAAGGCATTCGTGGTTGAAAGTTGCTCGTCAAGCGTAGACTTGCCGTACCAGCCCGTGAAGGTATAACCCGTGCGCGTTGCGGCTTTAAGTTCATCCGCCGTAAAGGCTGTGTTATAAACCTTATCAATGCTTACAATCGCGTCGCCGCCGTTGGTGACGTAGACAAGTTTATAGGTGTTGGCCGTCCATTGTGCAACCACCGTTACGTCGCCCGCGTGCGTCCAGTTTTTGTCCGCATCGGTGTAGCCTATTACACTTGCAATAGGCGCGCCAGTTTCGTCAAACAACTTAACCGTTGTGTCTTTAACGTTGTATCCGTTAAGGGTATAGCCGTCTTTTTGGCCAGTTACAAGCGTTGGGGTAAGGCTTGCGATAGTAACACGCTCGCTGCCCGTGCCCTCTTCGTTGTCTTCAACCGTGATGATATACGTGTTGGCCGTCCATTGCGCCGTTACCGTGATGTCGCCATAGCAGTTAGCAGGGATGTTAAGCACCGTGCCATCTTTGGCGATGTCGGCTGGCAAGAACGAGTCGGCCGCGTGGTCATTATTCGTCCAGCTTACCTTGTATCCGCTAAGCGTCCAGCCAATGCGCACTGGCACCGTTTTAATGGTGCGGCTTTGCGCCTCGGTTGACGTATTATATTGATCATTATCAAATTCAAATTTTTGTGTGATGTTGTCATCAGCGCCGTTGTCCGCCGTGATGGTGTACGTATTTGCCTGCCACTCGGCCGTGATAGTGTGGTCGTGCGCCGTTTTTAAGATAGTGTCGGCCGTGATAACCTGATCGTCAAGCATCCAGTTAACAAACGTCCAGCCCGCGCGGGTAGCCGTTGGAAGCGTGCCATACGCCGCGTCAAAGATAAGGTCTTTTTTAACGGTGCTGCCGGTTGACGCTTGCCAGCCGTTAGCATTTGAAATCGTGCCGCCCGCTGGGTCAGCCGTAACGGTTATCGTGTTAGCCTTCCACTGTGCAACAACGGTAACATCGTCCGCCTTGATCCAGTTTTTGCTTGCGTCGGTGTAGCCAATTACGCTTGCAATAGGCGCGCCCTTTTCGTCAAACAATCTTGTTTGCGTGCCTTTCAAAACATATCCCGTAAGCGTATAGCCTTCTTTGGTGCCCGCCTTAAATGTTGGGGTAAGCGCGTCAAAGGTGGCCGTGGCCGTCGTGTCGCCCGTGGTGTTTTCTTCGATAGTGATTGTATATTGATTAGGCGTCCAGTGCGCATAAAGCGTAACGTCGGTGGTGTTAGTGTTAATCGTGTCAGCCTTAATTTCGTCGCCGCCGTCTTTCGCTGTCCACCAGCCCGCAAAGGTATAACCCGTTTTGGTTGCGGTTGGAAGCGCGCCAACGTCAACAAACTCGCCGTCTTGCGTTTTTGAAAGAAGGCCGAACTTATAGTTAATTCGCGCGTATGCAAAAATTGACGAGCCCGTGCCTACGTCATTGAAATAGTCGCCAAGTGTTTTTCCGCTAAGCGTCCAAGTGCTGCTTTCGGCCGACGTGTTACCGTCAAACGTAACCTTAACAGCATTAGGCTGCCACTGCGCGTACCAAACCGTGCCGTTATCAGTTGCGCTAAACGCGTCACCAGCCTTGATTTGGTTGCCGTTTTCGGCCGCGTCAAACCACCCTAAAAAGGTATAGTTATCGCGCCTTGCGGTTGGAAGCATATCGATGTTTCGGCCGCTTACGTACGCCGTGCTGTAAACGCCGTCAACTGGTGAAAGTCCCAAAATCTTAGGGTCTTCACTGCCCGTGCCCTTATTGCCATCAAAGGTAACAAGGTACGCCTCTTCTTGCCATGCGCAAGAGCCCGCCGTGGTGCCCGATGAATAATCAGCGCTTGGATCCGCCTTTTCAAATTTAAGCGAATAGTTTTTGTTGCTTTCAAGCGTCAAAATCATCGTGTTGCCTGAAATGCGGGCATAACGATAAGCGTCAGTGATAACTGGCGTAACAAGACTTGCGTCATACGTCCAAGCAAAGTTGATGTAACCCGTGGTTGACGTGTGGGTTTGAATTTGAACCTCAACGTTAGAGTTGCCCGCTTTGTCTTGCACGCTGTATTCAACAAGGGCTGGCACCTCTATGTGATAGGTTGCTTTAAGAGTGTCCTTAACAGGGTTGCTTGCGTTGGTTGCGGTTGTGGCCGAAATAACCAAGTCAAACTTAACATCCCTTAAAGGCTCCGTGCCCGTGTATGAAAGCGTAACCGTGTGCGTTTTGGTTTCAGTGGTGTTTTTGGTTATCTTGCCACTGTACGAATCAACCGAAACCGTAACGCCCGCAGGAAGTGAACCGTCGGCTTTCAAAATCGCCGAAACAACATAGTCAATATCGATGTCTGTTGAAACGCCATTTTCAACGCCGCTTACCGTGAAGGTATAGGTGAAGTCTTGTTCACCCGTCCACCCCAGCGTAGTCTCGGCACCATTCTCGCCGTCGCCATTCGCGCGGATAAGCTTGTCAGAATTAAAGCACCAGTTGATTGACGTCTGCTTACCATCAATCCAAACATTGTCCATAAAAATTGCGAACGTATTTGGAATAAGCGCAAGCATAACAACAAACTGGCACAACAAAAGTTTAAGCCAAAGGCCTAAGCTTTTCGACTTTTTGTTTTTTAATTTAGAACTTACATTTTGGTTTCCCATAATCTTGCTTTACCGTCCTTAAATCAATTGCGAGTGTGTGTGTTAGTCGCCTTACCTAAGCGCCGCGATTTGGGCGCCTGTTTGGGTAAGTGTTTTCCATTGGCTTATCGCCGTTAGTTTGTGACTAACTAAACACTTTTACTCACAGATATATTATAATATATATACAAATTTAAGGCAAACAAAAAACGGCAAAAATCGCATATTTTTTACAAAAAATCACACGATTTTGCCATTGTTGTTAGTAACTAAAAAACGCAAATTTGATACATTTTTAATGTAATTACGCATTATTTTCACTCTTTTCAACCAAAATTGACCTTTTTGACGCATTTTAAGGCCAAAACGGGCAAAATATGGTCAAAAACACGCAAAATGACCAAATTTTACCCGCATTTTCCCAAAACTTATTAACATTTTATCAATTTTTGTTAATAACTTGTCTACTTTGCCAAATGTCATTTAACTTGGCATTAATAGCCATTTTTATGCCTGAATGGCACTTTCTAATTTGTAAAGCAAGCTTCTACGCATTACCACTTGAAAACCGTAACAAGCCACCACCAGACACACCTAAACCCACACTCGCATTAAACCAGCCCCACACAGCCCACCAACCCCGCACTGTGCCAGCAAAATCAATCACAACACAAATATTATTGCACCACCACAAGCACTACTCATAACTTACTCATTACCATTTTAATTCATCCTTTCATTGCGCTAGCGAAATCAATCACCACGTGAATATCATTGCGCCAGCAATATCACTTGCTCGCAAGAGCAAATTTCATTACAACAAAAAAGGCCTTCATAATGAAGACCTTTTTGTTGTTTGGTGTGCCCAAAGAGATTCGAACTCCCGACCTTTGGTTCCGTAGACCAACGCTCTATCCAGCTGAGCTATGGGCACATTAGACGCGTTTTGCACGTCTGTATTGTGAAACACAAGTATTATACCGCCCCACAAAAACTTTGTCAATAGATTTAACTAAATTTTAGAAAAAAGCCATAAAAAATACCAGGCATAATTGCCCAGCATTTAAGTTAATTTTCAGGTTTTTGCGCGCTATTGAACATAGTCTGCGTCAACATACTGCTTCCAATCGGCCGTAATTTTAATGTATTCACCGCCGCCACTAACAGCATCACCACTGCTTGACACATTACCCTTCCACTGGATGTAAAGTTTGTAATAGTCAACCTGCTCAACGCTGTGTTTAAGCGAGCGAAAATCAAAGGTGTAAACAACGAATGTCGTAGCAGGATTCCCTTCGGCGTTAAGCCCATTATCAATAGGGTTATCCACCGTGCGGCTAAGGCAGCTTACCGTTGGCCAGTCGCCCGTTACGCTTGTCGAGTCACCCGTACCGTATTTTAAGGTAAATTCAAGCGGCAACAGCCCCGCCGTTTTGATAACGATTTGATACCTAAGCGCCACTTCGTTAAGGTTTTCTTTCTGGTCAACCCAGTTTTTTACCCTAAACTCAACCAGTTTTTGCTCGCCCGGACGCAGATTAGATATCGACAGCTCGCCATCGATGACCTCAATGTCTTCGTCCACCTCATAATTGCTTTTATCCCCAAGGTATTCCGTGCCCTTCATGTTGATATAATCAAGCTGAATCGCCGGATTTGCGGTGGTCGCCGTAAGCTCACCCTTTATGCTTGAAAAAAACCTTGCCGCTGTTATCCCAAAAGTCCCACTAACAACAAGCAACGCCACAAGCATAAGATACAGCAGTTTATCCACCCACCGTGCCTTTTTGCTTTGGTTAGTCACAGCACCCCTCCTTATTTTCGTTAGTATATCACTTATAATAATAATTATTACGGCCGCCATTGTCAAACATTTTTAACAACTTACCGCCTTAGAAAAAATGGCCTTTATTTTGCAGTTAAACGTCGCCACAAAAAACAAGACCGCCAGGCATCACGCGCTGCCAGCCACAATATATACAAATTTTTAAAAAAATATTCATATTACCCTTGACACACGCATACACTAAGAGTATAATAGACTTGTTGATATCGCGGGGTAGAGCAGCTCGGAAGCTCGTTGGGCTCATAACCCAAAGGTCGTTGGTTCAAATCCAGCCCCCGCAACCAATCAAAGGCGCAGTCGTTTGACCGCGCTTTTTTGTTTATAAATCGCCTAACACACACTTACATTACAGCCCCGCCCTGATTACGCGCACCTACATTACAAACGCCTGATTACGCGCACTTACATTACAAAAAACCATAATTACGCGTGTTTAAAAACCAAAACCCCTGATTACGCACAAAAACTTACCATTACACGTGTTTAAAAATAAAAACCCCGCAGCACCAGAATTACCTAGCCGCAGGGGTTAATTTGTTTAGAAGCAATTACACAAACCATCACCAGCGCAGATTATGCGCCGATTTTTACCGGTTAATACGCTTTTTGCCTTATTTAAAAATATAAATTATTTCGCCATCTTTAAGCATACCAAGATTATCGCGCGCCGTTTTTTCGATATAAGACGGTGTTTTTCTTTTAGCAATGCCCTGTTCAAGTTGGCCTCGCTCATTGTTAAGGCTTGCTATCTGCGCGTCAAGGCTTTGATTTTGTTTGTTTACCTTAGCCAGCTTGACGTATTGCCCGATTATAACTGAAAGCAAAATAACCAACAAGCACGTTGCAGCAACAGTGCAAAGTTTAACAAGTTTGGTGAATTTTTGCTGTTTCATTTCCCACTTCTCCTTACAGCCGCATTATAGCATTTTACCTAAGTTTTGGCAAATATTTTTGGGCACATTTTCAAAATTTGCATTTTTCAAAAAACGCAAAATGGCCACTAATTTTGTGAAAAAGTGGGCAAAAATTGATGTTTTTAAGGGTTTTGATTAAAAAATCATTAAATTTTGCTTATCTTATTGCGTCATTGTCAACCTCAAAAAATTTAGCATAAACTGAAAGTGTAAATCAAAAAAGGAGGAAAAAATGGCAACAGAAATTATGAATCAAGCAACTGTTAATTATACCTATTCAGGGTCAACTGAAACCAAAACCGAAACAAGCAACGTTGCAACGGTTAACCTGCTTGCTGACAGCGCTCTGTCAATCAACAAATACACCCAAGACAATTCGTTTACGCCTGGTGGAACTGTTAAATATTATATTGACATCGAAAACGTCGGCACGCAATACTTCACGGGCGTGCGCATTAATGACGACCTTGGGGGCACGCCAAGGTATCTAACCTACGTTCCTAACAGCGCTATGCTTTATATCAATGAGCAACTTATCGCCGCACAAGTAGCGTCAACCAACCCGCTTGTGTTTACGCTTAGCCCATTAGCCGCCGGCAAAAAGATGATTTTAAGTTATTCGTGCACGGTTTCAACCAGCATCCCTACCGACGTTTCAACCATAACCAACAATGTTGAGGGTATCGGCTATGCTTACAGCGGCGAGGCCAAAGACTATTCTTCAACCGAAATAGTTCGAAGCACCTCGGCCGACATCACAATCACCAAGTCAGCCAGCGCCACCACCGTTTCGCGCGGACAGATCTTCAATTACGTCATAACGCTTAGCAACTCGGGCGTTTTGCCTGCAACCGTTTCAAGCGTAACCGACCAACTCCCAACCAACTTCGTTATCAACACTGTACAGTTAAAGGTCGGCAGCGGCGCAACAACCACCCTAAGTTCAAGCGATTATACGCTTAGTTCGGCCAATTTGTTTACCCTTCCATCGTCAACTGGCCCAAGCATAACTGTCCCAGCCGCAACAACCAGCGGTACTGGCAAAACAGTTATCACAATAAGCGGCTACCTTAACGGGTAAACTTGTATGTAAATTTACAGGTAAATTAACTGTTACAATTAAAAGAAAAACTAGGCACTTAGCCTAGTTTTTTATATTTTTACGCACTTTTTTCGCTTTTAGTAGCAGGTTTTGCGTTTTTTGTATTACTTTTAATTCGGGCAAATGGTCTAAATAAAAGCCAAAAAACTATAAAACCAACCGCCTCGCCCGCAATAATTATTGAACTAAGCGCGCCATAATTTAGTCGTATTGAAGAAATAAACCACGCGGCGCCTCCCATAAAG
>CAVCHC010000006.1:0-38427 GCA_963602035.1 Acutalibacteraceae bacterium
AGACAATACTATTGCCAAACAGCTTTTGCGCTCAGCAACCAGTATTGGAGCAAATCTAAATGAAGCAACCTTTGGCAATTCAAAGGCTGATTTTATCTCGAAATTACACATTGCCTTAAAGGAGTGCGGCGAGACCTCATATTGGCTTGAATTAATTAAAAGAGTTAATAGCGATACTCCTAATATTGATAACTTAATAGCATCCTGCAACGAAATCAAGACAATGCTAATTTCGTCTATTAACACCTCAAAGCAATAACCTTTCTCCCCATCCCCCATCACCTTAGCGTTAGGGGGTTTTATTAACCCTTGTCTTGCTGAGGATAGGTGGTGGGTAAGGTTGGTTTTAGGCTTTGTATCAACAAAGTTAGGCCGATTAAAAGCGCGAAAAGGCCAAACACAACGCCCGTTATCGCGTTATACAAATTACCGGGCGTTTTGGTTGCTGAAAGCAGT
Organism: Acutalibacteraceae bacterium; assembly: GCA_963602035.1. Classification (GTDB taxonomy): domain Bacteria; phylum Bacillota; class Clostridia; order Christensenellales; family UBA1242; genus UMGS2070. Next base: position 457 of record CAVCHC010000006.1, read on the forward strand.
GCGACCTGCGTTAAAACAATCGCAAAACAACTTGACGCAAGGCTGCACCCCTTAAAACTTTTAAGCAAAATATCATTAGATTTTCTCGCCTTAACAAAATTATGTATCGAAAGGCCAAGCTCAAAAAATGAAAACGCCGCAATGGTTATTGACAGGATAAGCCCATAGTCTTGCTGTGCGTCAATAAAAAACAATCTGGCCATAAAAACGCAAAACAGGGCGCTGCTTATCATCAAAAGTATCGAGATTGTTATGCTTTTTGCCCGCTTTTCGCTTTCGTCATTAGACTGATAATTTTTTAAATATATGCGCTTAATAAACCCAAACAAAAGCGTACTTGCGCCACTAACACAAAAGAAGTATGACAAGGTGAACGCGCCAAAAACGATCTTTAAAACCGCCCAAACAAAATTATAAACAAGCGAAATAAGCAAAACAAGTTGTTTATGTTTTGCTTTTTCTATGCCCGATTTAAGTCCGTTAATTATCTGCATAATTATCTAATTTTATTTGCCTGCTCACAGATGTCAGCAAGTTTGTCATACTCACTTTCAAGCATCTGCTCAATCTGCGTGTTTTTCTTTTTATTAATGCGTTTGAAAAGCGGATAAGCAAGCGCACAAACCCCCGCGCCAACAATGCCAAGCGCGATACCGCCAATCATAAACCCAACGCCCTTTAAAAGCAAACACATACTCATCCCGCCGCCAAACACAAGTGCACCAGCAATCCCGGTTGAAAGCGCGCCAATCATGCCCGCGTTCTTCTTTTTTGATTGCAGCGCGTCAATTATCGCGATGGTGCTGTCTGCCCTTTCTTGAAGTTTTAAAAGGTCAACCTTGCCCGCTATCTTACGATTTCTTTTGAATGAAAGGTTGATAAAAAATAGCGACCCTTCAACCGAACTTGTGTTGGTAAGCTCCCACCCAAGGCTTTCATAGGTGTCACACACAAGCGTTTCGATACTCCTTTTAACTTTGATTGTTTTGTAGTCATACGTAATTGCATTCTCCATAAAAATTTTTCTCCTTGTTTTATTATTCCAACAGTTGTCTTGTTAATCAATATTTGATATAATGATTACGCATCCCGTTGTTGACATTATTTTACGTCAAGATTAAGCAAGATAATCCAACACAAAAAACTAATTTGTTGGTTTAAAGGAGTTTTATGAACACAAATTTCAATCAAAGGTATCAGTCAACCGAAGACAAAATTCAAAAAGCGCTTTTTTCATTGCTTAGGTTTAGAAGTTATAACGACATCGCGATAAAAGAGATTTGTTTTGAGGCCGGAATTAACCGCAGCTCTTTTTACGCCCATTACACCGATATTAATGACCTTATGATAAAAACCGAACAGCGTCTGTCAAAAAGCATCGTCAACATTTTTAACCCAACGCAGGTCTGGGACGAATCAGTTTTTGAAAAACTTTTTGAATTTCTTTATGCAAGCAAAGACTTTTATAAGGCTTATCTTACAACAAACGAATTAACGTTTATGGAAAAAAATGACTTTATGACATTTATTCAAATCGTAAACAAGTCTAATAAAGATAGTTGTTTTTCTTCAAGCGAGCGCATATACCATATGGCCTTTTTCGCCGGCGGAATAAAAGCAATGTCTAAAAGCTGGATTCAAACAGGCTGCAAAGAAACGCCAAAACAGATGGCAAAAATACTTTCAAATGAATACCTTATAACGCGCATTTGATTTTATCTTTTTGCGACTGTCACACATTCAATTGCAATGTTACAGTCATTATCCCACGTTAATTGCATTAAAAAGTCAATAACGCACATTATTTGTACTATAATCCATACACCACGTTGCTTGCCTTACATAGTTAATGGCGCACGAAAAATCAAACTTTGTGGGTTTAGGCAATTTAATAATATATATATAATTTTATTTTATCTTAATTCAATGCGATGTCGCGGGTAAGCGAGTTTGAAAGTTTCTCGGCCTGCGCGTCAAGGCGGGCAAGAATTTGAGGGTCGGCCTTGATGGTTTGCAAGATTTTTTGAGCCTTGGTGTAGGTTGAAAGGTCAATGTCAAAAGCGCTTTCGATGCCGTGTTGGCGCGTGCCATAAATATCCCCCGCCCCGCGCGTTTTAAGGTCATAATCGGCGATTTCAAAGCCGTTAAGGTGGTCTTTAAAAAACTTTAAACGTTCAAGGGCTTTTGGCGCAATCGGGTTCGTTACCGCGCAAAAGCAATACCCCTTTCGACCGTCACGCCCAACGCGCCCACGCAACTGGTGCAACGTAGCAAGCCCAAACCGCTCGGGGTTCATAATAACAATCACGCCAGCGTCGGCGCTGTCAATGCCAACTTCAACAACGGTTGTGGCAACCAACACCTTAATTTTGCCCGCCTTAAAATCCGCCAAAAGGGCGTTCTTTTTTTCGTCTTTCATCTTGCCATTAAGTTCGGCCACCGCGTCACCAAAAATGGTTTTTAAAGACTTGGTCAGTTTGGTGGTTGACATTATTTCGTCTTTTTCTTCGTCGTCATCAATCTTAGGGCACACAACAAAACACGTGCGCCCCTCTTGGGTTTGCGCCAAAATAAACCGCCACATATCCATAACCTTGTTTTGCGACACGATGTTGGTTTGAATGTTAAAGTCAAATGGGCGCGCCTCCATACGCGTTATGTCAAGCCCGCCAAAAGGCACCAGGCTTACACTTCGCGGGATGGGTGTTGCTGACAAGGATATAAAGTCAACCGCCGTCGCCTTAACCGCAAGTCGCGCGCGCTCGTTTACGCCAAACCGATGCTGCTCATCGCCCACAACAACTTGCAGGTTTTCAAAAACAACTTCGTCGCTTAAAATGCTGGTTGTGGCGAACACCATCTTTACATCACCCGACCTAATTTTTCGCAAAATTGCCCTGCGTTCATCGATTTTTTGGCCATTTTTTAATATTTCTATGCCAAAATTGCAGTTTTTAAATAGCGCATTCGCAAGCAGAAAATGTTGGGTTGCAAGTATTTGAGTAGGCGCTATTAGTACCGATTGATACCCATTTTCGGCAGCCAAAAACATCGCCCAAAGCGCAACCAACGTTTTACCGCTTCCAGTGTCGCCCTGAATTAATCTATTGCACGTTGTGTCGCCGCAAAAATCGCAATTTAGCGCCTCAATTGCAGTTTTTTGGCTATTTGTTAGCGAAAATGGCACGATTTTGCAGTATTTTTCAAACGCGGCCTCGATATTTTTAAACCAAACTTTGCGCGGCTGCTTTTCAAAAATAAGGCGCTTTTCATTGATATAGGCATAAACTATCGCGCGCTCTAAACTTACGCGGTTAAGCCCACGGTCAGCGTCGGCAAGCGTATTTGGCATATGGATAAGCCTAAACCCGTCCATCAAACTTATCTCGCCCAACACCGTCTCAATTTCGGGCGTTAAAAAGCTATTAACCTCAGCGCCACCCAAACACGCTTTTACGCAATTTTTTATCGTGGCCTGCCCCATTCCGTCAAATGTTTTATAAACGGCGAAAAGGCCGTGCGCGTCTTCGTCACTTGCCTTTTTGTGCATCGATACGTTAAACGTGTTGCGCTTAGAGTTGCTGTTTTTGCCATAAACAAACAACTCGTCGCCCGCGTGCAGCGTCGCCTTTAAAAACGTCTGGTTAAACCAAACAAGGGTGATTTTGTTGCCCGCATTATCTATTGCCGCCGCGCTTACAAAATTAAGGTTGCCCCGCGCGCGCACCACTTTCGCGTCTCCCGTTAGTTTGACTTTAAGCATACGATACGCCCCGTCGTCACAAAACGCCTCGGTTGAATTAAAGTCGTAATATTTTTTAGGAAAGTGGTTTAACAAATCCTCGCACGAAAAAATGCCCGCCTCGTTAAACGAACTAAGGCGCGCCGAGCCAATCCCTTTAATGTCTTTCAGTTCCATACGCCTATTTTACACCAACCCCGCCCAGTTTACAAACAAAAAACTCGCCTAACAAAAAACAAACATTGAAAGTCATCTTCAATTAGCGCGTACTAAAATTAAGGTGCTTTAAAATAATCAATATTAACCTTACTGGAAACGCGCAAAAAAACGGCGTCACTTACCAAATCGCGTTATGCTTGTAACCCTTTAAACTTGCCAAAAGCGCGTTACGCTTGGAAGCCTTTAAACTTGCAAAAAGTGTGTTATGCTTGTAACCCTTAAAACTTGCCAAAAGCGTGTAAAACTTATTTGTAATGCCAAAAGCGCGTTAGGTTTGTAGAGCACGTTAAGTTTGTAAGCCGCATAAAAAAGCATAAAAAAACCTCGGTTAAACCCGAGGTAATAACTTAACTAAACGTTAAGCAAGCGCAAAATATGTTTGCTTACAATCATCATAACAAGGTCAATAATCCAAACGATGGTGAAACCAAATACAAGACGAATAATGCCAGCAACGATTTTGCCTTCCATAAATCTGGTTACGGCGCCGCAAATCCATGACGTAACAGGGATAATTGCAAGGATAACGCTGATAATGTAACCAAGACCAAAATAATCAGATTTATTTTTTGCCATTTTTGCCCCCTCCTATTTTTTAAATCATATGTAGTATATCACTTATTTATGCGCCATGCAAACAATTGTAAGCGTTATCAAAAATTTCTTATCAATTTAAATAAGAAAAGTTTTGATAAACACTTGCAAATCTTGTTTTTTTGTGTTACAATATCAATCGAATTACGAAAGGAGGGTTATTATGCCTAACATTAAATCAGCAAAGAAAAGAGTTGACGTTACATTAAGAAACAAAGAAATCAACAAATCTAACAAGTCTGAGCTTAACACTGCGCTTAAAAAGATGAACCAAACTATCGAAGCTGGCGACAAAAAGCAAGCCGAAACCGTTTTAAGCAGCACTTTTAAAATCTTAGATGAAAATGTAACAAAAGGCACTATCCACAAAAATAAGGCCGACAGAAAGAAAGCTGAAGTTGCAAAAAAAGTCAGCCAAATGAAATAGATTAACCCTTATCCCCCGCTTGGGGGCTTTTTTATTATTTGTTTATTCTGGCACATTTGCCTTTTTAGCCATCAGCGCCACTCCCCGCCATTGCCGTACGCCTTACGCTTAAAACTACAAATCTTTATACCCTTACACCTACCCCATTACTAGCCAACTCAGCATAAAACGCACAAAAAAATACTTTATAATAAGCCGCCCCGTTATAAAGTATTTTTATTTTTATGAACATCTATCTGCGCACGTAATCGGCTTAACCGTAATCGCCGCTGTCTGTGCGCATTTTATTTAAACAATTTTACCAAACATCTTTCAATCAAATTAATGCAGTTTTACCAAACTTTTTAATCGAATTAATGCAGATTTACTAAATTTTTTCTAATCAAATAATGCAATTTTACCAAACTTTTTCTAATCAAATTAATGCAGTGTTACCAAACTTTTTTGGGGCTAATTTGCTGCTAATTAGCGGCTTTATTAAAATTTTACCATACATTACCGCCAATTTCGCAACCTAGCCTAACCATTTGCTGCCAAAAACTGAGGTGCCCGTGGTGCGTTTTTTGCCTAATGGTAACAAGCTCATCTTATTTGTAACCGCCACCGTACGGCCGCACTTTACACAAATATTACCAAACATTTTAGCCGAACTCCTCTTCGCCGCTAAGCATAAGTTGGTCTTTAAATTCAAGCGCTTTTTCAAGCCCAAGCGTTGTGCAGACCTCGCGGAAGGTGTCTTCGCGGTCGCCATTGATGTCAACCTCAAAATACGGCGCGCCCACTTCGTTACACAGCCTTTTAAAGCGCGTGCTGGTGGCCTTAATCTCTTTCGCCCATTCAAGGATTTGCGCGTTCGTCTTTTTTTGGTACGCTTTAAGCCCCCTTAGGTAGTTATAAAGCGCCTTTTGCTTGGCCTTTGAGAACCCAAGAAATGCGATGATGCTGCTGTCTTTACTTTTAAAGCGGTTATAAAACGTTTTGGGGTTGATTGAAAACTCGCACTCTAAAACGATGCCGCTGTTGCCAAGCAAGAAATTGTCCAATATCCCGCGCGCCGACTTGCTTTCGTTAAGCTTGTTAAAGGTCATAATGTATGAAACCCGCCGCGTTTCAAACACGCTTTTGTCGTCAATCAGCTGCATTTTGTACGCCCGCGCAATCTTGCGACACAGCTTGCGTTTGCCCGTCCCTGGCATACCAACGATGATGACGTTTTTGTCAAGTTGCGGGTCGTATGGGTCAAACACGCCGATGTCTGACAGCGAAAAAATCTCGCGCAGTTGCTCACAGGCATAGTCCGCCTCTTCATCGGTATACTTGTTAAGCTTGACTATCTCGCGATACAGCCCAACCGCCTTCTCGCGCCACGCAGCCCGCTCCTCGGGGCTCATCGCGGTCGCATCCACGCCCCAAATCGACTCATCATACTCGTCGTCCGTATGCTCAGGCAGCGGCGGAATTTGGTCAGCCGGCAAGCCCTCATAGCGCCCGCCACCGATACCCAATCGCGCGCGGTGAGGCGTGGGATGAAGCTGAATTTTTTCGTTATCTTCAAGCGACCCACCCCAAAACCTAAGCGTGTTATACTTCTTTTTCGGCTCTTCGGGCTGCTCAGGCTTTAACTTTCCCTTAGCCGCCTGACGTTCTCGCCTCGCAATCACGGCCTCTTCAAACCAGTCAAAACCCTCATAATCGTGTCTTCTGCTATCCATTACAACCCCCTTCTAATCCCAAGTGTAACACTTTTGCCCACCCGCTGTCTACTATTTTTTGAATATTTTTGTACAAAATTATAAAATATTTTTATTTGTTGCCTATTTTTACAAAAAACCACCTGCTAAACAAGTGGTTTTATCATCTAGATTTTAAAATACTTTTGGTTTTTGCTTGTTGGCTTGTCGGGCTCGGTCATCCCAATAATGCCCGCTTCAAGCGCTGGCTCGATATAGTTTTTTCTAAATCCCGAACGCGATTTAAGGCCAAGTTTATGCATAAGCTCGGTTAAAGATTGCGGATAACTTTTAACAACCTTCATAAGTTCGGCCATTTGCTTGCTTGTGTGGTTATAATGAATTCTTGTGTCTTTAACAATATCTTTTATAGCTTTATTAATAACGTCAAGCATAAACTCAATAAAAATATTTGACTTGCCCTGACTTGTTGAAAGGCGGATGGCATTATAATATTCTTGTTGGTTATCTTTAATAATGCTCTCGATTGGTATCCACGCAAAAATAGGCTTCCAACTTGCAAGCAAGGCCGTTTGCCAAAGCCGACCCGTACGCCCATTTCCGTCATTAAATGGATGGATGAACTCAAATTCATAGTGAAACACGCTGGATTTAATAAGCATATTCGCACTGCTGGTTTTCACCCACTCAAAAAGCTGGTTTAGCTGCTCTGGAACAAATTCGGCAGGCGGTGCAAGATGAATAACCTTGCCCTCTTGATTATAAACGCCAACCTGCCCAGACCGAAGCGCGCCCGCCTCGCTAACCAACCCATCCATCATAATGCCATGAATTTTCAAAAGGTCATCAATGCTTAGCGGGTCAATCTCGCCCAAACGTTCATAGGCATTAAACGCATTGTGAACCTCTTGCACATCCTTTTGAGGTGCAAGCACTCTTTTACCATTGATTACGGCCGTAACTTGTTCAACAGAAAGTGTATTATTTTCAATTGCAAGCGACGATTGAATAGACTTAACCCTGCTTACCCTTCTAAGCCTTGGCAGTTTTTCAAGTTCGTTAACACTTGAAAGCTTACCAAGATTTTCCATAATTTGCGTAACCATTTCAAGCATTTGGTCAGTAATTTCATATGGTGGAGAAAATTTTTCCATAACAACCTCACATCGATAGATAAATTATACCCAAATATGTTAAAAAAGTCAACACATCTTAGGCACTATCTTAGTCATTATCTTAGACATTATCTTAGGCACTTTCTTGTACATTTTTATGAATACATTGTCACTGTTAGCGGTTAAACGAATATGTTTATAGCGAGCGCCGTAATTATATGTAATATAGGCACTCGCATCATCCATTTTGCGCTAGCAAAATATTATTGAAAAAAAAACAATTCCTTATCGGGATTGTATCATACTGTATATTTTAATGATATTGGCCTGCGGCCAATGATATTATTCGCAGGGGTGAGAGCGACAAAATGTTTACATTTTGGCATTTGAGCCCCAAGAATAAATATATCTCGATATATTACTCGTTACACTCACAATGATATTACTCGCTTTTGCTCGTAATGATATGATATTTCCATCAATCATTTTGCGCTAGCAAAATATCATTGCGTAGCAATATCATTCGCGCCAGCGAATATCATTTTTTTTTGAAAAACATATGAACTACTCGCTACGCTCGGAACCATATATTTCAAAAAAATATCATTGAAAAAGAAAAAATCCCTTGTCGGGATTTTCTCTTTTTCTGGAGCTGGTGGTGGGAATCGGACCCACGACCTATTGATTACGAATCAATTGCTCTACCCCTGAGCCACACCAGCATATTTTGGGCAGTCTTCATCAAGTTAAATGAATTCTTGGTTTATGCTTAAACATTATCGCAAAACCATTTTTTGCAAACCGCATTTTGTTACGTGCTGTTAGCGAGTTCCACTTTAAGTCTATTGCGGTACTTTTTTAGGTAAGCCACAAGCAATTTTGTGATTACGCGGCTTTGCTAAAAAAGTGCACTACCCTTTTATTAAATTGGAGCAGGTGAGGGGAATCGGACCCCCGTAACTCGCTTGGGAAGCGAGCACTCTACCATTGAGTTACACCTGCACACGCTTGCGTTATAATCTGCGCTACGCAATAAACATAATAGCATACACACGCCAAAAACGCAAGTATTTTTAACAATTTTACGCCAAATTATTGTTTTTAATAAATTTGGCTACTGTTTAATTTGCCTTATCGTAATACAATTAGCATCCCTCTATTTCTTCTTTTTGGTGTTAGCGGCGATAAGCCCCTCTAAGATTTCGCGCAGCTGTTGTTTGGCGGCCTCGGTTTCTTCTTGGGTAAGCCGGGTTGGGTTCTCGCCCGAAACCATAAACGGGCTGCCGATAACCAACTTATTAAACCTGAAAAGCCTTGGGCGCTTTAAAAGCACCATCGGGATAATCGGTACGCCCGCGCGCGACGCAAACATAATCGCGCCGTCGTGAATTTCGCCGATTTCGGCACGGTCAGCCTTTTTGTTACGCGTCCCCTCTGGGAAAACGCCAAGCTTTTTGCCCTGTTTGCAAACGTTAAGCCCAGCCTTAATTGCCCGCACGTCCGCACGCGACCTGTCAACCGAGATAGCGCCCAACACGTGCCCAAAAAACCACGCCCGCACCTTGGTTTTAAACAACTCCGCCTTCGCTAAAAATATCAGCCGACGGTGAAGTTTTATATCCAAAAGCGGCGCGTCAAGGTTGCTGAAATGATTGCAGACAAACACTGCCCCGCCCTTAACAAAATTCTTTCGCCCCACCACGCGCGTAGGAAAAAGCAGCGTTAGAGGCAGCCACGCCAGCACCCACAATATCCAAAATAAAACCATCTATTCCCCCTTAAAAAACTTTGACCGCGCGCACGCCGCCGCCGTTGAAAATGCGATTTGAAGGTTAAACCCGCCCGTAAGCGCGTCAACGTCAAGCACCTCGCCGATGAAAAACAGCCCGCGCACCAACTTGCTTTGACAGTCTTTCGGGCTAATCTCAGTAGTGTCCACGCCGCCGCTGGTTACAACCGACGTCTCAACCGGCTCAACGCCAACAAATTTAAGCGGAAACGCGCTAAGCAGATTGACCAACTCACCCCTCGCCTCGCGCGAAAGCTGGCTGCACTTTGTAGTCTCATTTAACATCAGCCGTGATAGAAACATGTCAACCAGCCGCTCTGGCAGCATACTTCTTAAAAGCGCCCGCACCTGTTTTGCGCCCATCGTCGCCACCTCGCGGTCAATTTTTGAAACCAATTGCTCACGCGAAAGCCCCGGCTTAAAGTTGATTAAAATCGTGTCAACCGCCGCGCGATTGATAAAACTTGACATCGTAAACACCAGCGGCCCCGACACGCCAACCGACGTAAAAAGCATCTCGCCAATGTCACTCGTGTAAACCGTTTTGCGCTTAAAAGTGGCCGACACGCGCACGTTTTTAAGGCTAAGCCCTTCAAGTTTTTTGCACTCGCCGCCACCAATTTTGATGCCATTAAGCGCCGGCGCCAGCGGTGTTACCTTGTGCCCCACGAGTTTTGCAAACTTAATCCCGTCGCCCGTTGAGCCCGTAAGCGGATAACTGCACCCGCCCGTTGCAACGATAACCGCGTCAAAATCTTCGCGCTTGCCATTCACAACAACGCCAGTCACCGCCCTTTCACCATTTTCAGTCGCGCTATGTTTACCGCTTTTTTCCGTATTACTTGCGCCAGTTTTGTCAACATCTAAGCACGCGCCGCTTATATCCTCTCGCCCGCACGCCTTGTATTTAGCACTTTTTACGCCGCCGCCCGCGATGTTCTCGTCACTGCTTACAGCAATTTCATCACCGCTTGCCATTTTATCGTCAGCGCCTGTAATAACTTTGTCAGCGTTCGTAACAATTTTGTCAGCGCTTGCCACGCAGATTTTTTCAACGGCCGCATTTAATATTATATTCACGCCCGCCTGTTTAAGCGCCCTTTCCATCGCGTCACGCACGTCAACCGCCCTGTCGCTTATCGGGAAGACGCGCTTGCCACGCTCGGTTTTAAGTCCAACGCCCAGCCCCTCAAAAAACGCCTTGGTATCGGCTGAATTAAAGCCCCGCTCGGCGCTTAGCATAAACTTTTTGCCCCTTACAACATTAGACAAAAACTCTTCGCCCGTTGTGTCATTAGTCACGTTACAGCGCCCCTTGCCCGTTATCAAAAGTTTTTTGCCAAGAAACGCATTTTTTTCAAACAGAAAAACGCTGTGACCCAACTGCCCCAGCAAAATTCCTGCCATCATACCGCTTGCGCCGCCACCAATAATCGCGATTTTCATTACAGCGCCTTTAAATAGTTAATTTCTTGCACGCTAAGCGGTCTGCACTTTCCGCGCCCAAGCCCGCCTAAGGCAAGTTCGCCAATATGCGTGCGCTTTAAAAAGATGACCTTAAAGCCTACCGCCTCAAACATCTTTCTAATCTGGCGGTTTTTGCCCTCAAAAATAGTGATTTCAAGTTTGGTGATTCGGTTGATGCATTCAAGTTGGCGCACCTTACACTTAGCAAGCCTTACGCCCTCAACAACAACGCCCGCCCTTAAAACCGCAAGCTGGCTTTCTTTTATCTCGCCCTCGATTTTGGCAACATACGTCTTGCCGACCTCGTGTGACGGGTGCGTAAGGTTAAACGCAAGGTCGCCGTCGTTGGTTAAAAGCAACAGTCCCTCGCTGTCATAGTCAAGGCGGCCAATCGGTTTAAGCGCCTTGTATTCATCAGGCATCAGGTCGATAACCGTTTTGCGGCCGCGGTCATCACTGGTGCTGGTTATAACGCCTTTTGGCTTGTGAAGCATAACGTACATAAACTCACCCGCCGCACTTACGCGTTCGCCACGAAACTCAACCACGTCTTTCTCTTTAACGTCAAAAGCAAGGTCACAAATAACCTTGCCATTAACTTTAACCTCGCCATTGCGCACAAACTCTTCAACCTTTCGGCGTGAACCAAGGTTGGCGCTTGCAAGATACTTATTTATTCTCATAACTCCCCTTTAAAGAAAGCCCTGCAAAATTTTCTCAATCTTAGATTTTAAGTCGTTGCTTTCTACACTATTAATAGTATAGATTTTTTCACAAAAAATCAAGTCATTTCCTAAATTTATTTCAAGTTGCCCAACTTCTTGGTTCTTTTTGATGGGCGCCGCGACGCTTTCAGGCAGGTTGCGCGTTATATGCACGTTGCTTTTTTCTTGCGCCGTAAGCGGATAAACAAACTCACTTCGTGTGAAAATGCCCACCTCGGTTTCGTCCGCGTTTGTTACCTTAATCTTGCCACACGCGTCATACGCACTAAGCAAGTCCACCAGCTCAAACTCTTCAAACCCGCGCTCTAACAGTTTGGCACAGTCTTCAAACATCGGCTTACAATCAAGCAACACGCACACCAACTGCATCCCGTTTCGCGTGGCCGAGCCAACAAAACATCGCCCCGCCTTTTTGGTGTAGCCCGTTTTAACGCCGTCCGCGTCCGCCAGTTGCGCCAAAAGTTTATTTTTGTTTTTCAAAAGGCGATTTTCATTGGCCTTAAACTCGTTAGGGATAACCGTTTTTTGCGTTTTTACTATTTCAGCAAATGTTGGGTTATCAAGTGCATACGCCGTCACCCGCGCAAGGTCAAGCGCACTGGTAAAATGGTTGTCGTCGTGAAGGCCGTTTGGCGTAACAAGGTGCGTGTTAACAAGCCCCAAGCGCGCAACAAAATCATTAGCAAGCGTCATAAACGCGTCAACACTGCCACTTGTTGCAATTGAGAGAGCCACCGCCGCGTCGTTACCGCTTCTAAGCATAAGCCCAAAAAGCAGGTCGCGAATTGACAAGTGCTCGCCCGCCTTTAAATAAATCGTGCTGCCCTCAATACCCGTGGCCTCTTTGGGGATTTCAATCACGCGGTCAAGGTCGGCGTTGTTTTCAATCGCAACAATCGCCGTTATAATCTTGGTAAGGCTGGCCATCGGTAAGCGCTGATGCTCGTTTTTGCTGTAAAGCACGCGGCCGCTGTTACGCTCAATAACACACATCGCCTTAGCAGACGTCAACTCGTTTTCGGTTTCTTGTGTTGCGCGGGCAAGATTAGTTACGCTAAATTGCGCCAAGCCCACAAGCGTCATAAGCGCGCCAAGCACCAACGCCAAAAGTAAAAGCGCGTTAGTTTTTAGATTTTTTGTCATCACTTTTGGCCTCGGTTGTGTATTTTTTAATAAGTTCAGGAAGAAGGTCGCCTAACTTGTCCCACCCTGTGCGGTTCTCAACGCGGATAAAGTTTGGTATGCCATCGATGATGGTTAAAAAGCCCATTGGCGTAAGCGTGACGCCGCCGCCCGAGCCGCCCGCAAACGGATACGCGCGCAGTTTTTTCGGCTTTTTTGTACCATTACTATATTCGCCGCCACCCGCAACAAACCCCAAACTTACCTTGCTTATCGGCAAGATGATGGCGCCCTGGGTGTTGGCAATGGGGTCGCCAACGATGGTATTAACGTCTATCATCGTTTTAAGTTTGCCCATCGCCTGCCCCAAAATCTCTTCTATTGGGTTGGTTTTGTTTTGTTCCATTTGATACTCCTTGCTATTTATCCTAGTATGTCTTTAACCCAAAGTTTGTATTCTTTTTTCGCCCTTAAAAAGGCAAGAATAAGCGACAAAATGCTTACCGACACTGACAGCTGAACGGTCAATGTGCACTCGTCACCGTCAAATTCGGGCTTGATATGTTCAAACACGTCGGCGTTCGGGTTGCGATTAAGCACCAGCCCCGCCACCACGGCCGAAATGCTTTGAACGGTGCCACACACCAACGCCGTTGTTTGCGCGCTTGTGCTGGCGCCGAAATTGAAAAACAGGTCGGCCTTGTTGATGGTAAGCGTCTTTAAAATCTGGTTCGTCCACATATCCATAAGGTGCGGATGCGTCTCGTCTTTGGGCAGGTGGTCAGTATCGTTTTCGGTGACGATACCGCCAGGCAGTTTGACCCGCGCGCGCCCGACTAACAGCCTGATAAACAAAACTCTAAGCGAATAAATGCAGATGTTATTAAGCACGTTTATGTGGCCAGCAAACCTCGCCCGCAGCGGGAACACCAACACCAAAACAACCAACAAAAAAACGCCAGCGATGATTAATAAGGTTCTCATACCCTTATTTTGCGCATCGCCAGCATTTTTATGTAACCCACAAATTACAAATCGATTTCATCTATCAAATGTATTTTATACTTATGATTTTCAATACTAAACCGCGAGATGCTTGTGGGTTTAAAGTTTAAAGTTGAAAGTTTAAAGTTGGTTGATTATTAATATGCTTTTTACTCCTGCGGGGGTTATACTATTTCGTCGTCGTCATCGTCGGCGTTGATGTCGTCAAGCAGGTCAATCTCTTTGGCCGTTGTGTTTGTGTTGACGCTTTTAATAATGTCATTAAAGGCGTTGATTGTTTCTTTCTTTTCGTGCTCAGCAGCGGTCACGTCATTGTTTTCGGCGGCGGGTTCGTTTTCAGTCGCATCCGCTTTATGGGTTTTGGTTTTACTTTTCTTGTCGCCCGCGTTTGTAGCCACGGTGCCATTACCACCGTCCGCATTTGTTGTTGCGTTTTCGTTTGTGACACCCACGTTCTCGGCTGTATTTTCGCCTACGCCACTTGCGCTTTCGGCCGCGGGTTCGTTAGTTTTTGCTTCCCCGCCTTCTTGGGCTGTCTCCCCGCCTTCTTCAAGCGCCTCGCCGTCTGCCTCACGCACAATTTTGTCGGTCGGCACGTCGTATTCGTTATAAAGGCTGTCAGTATTTGCGCGCACGATTTTAACTTTTTCAAGCAGCGCGTTATAGTCAGGCAGTTCGCTGATAGAACTGATATTAAAACGCTTTAAAAACTCGTCGGTGGTGCCAAACAACACGGGGCGGCCAACCGCGTCTTTTCGGCCAACCACCTCAATAAGATTGTGTTCCAAAAGGATGCTTATGGCATAGTCACACCCAACGCCGCGAATTTCTTCGATTTCAAGCCTTGTGATAGGCTGTTTATAGGCAATAATCGCCGCCGTTTCAAGCGTAGCCTTTGACAAACTTCGTTCGCGAATTGGGTTAAGCACGCTTGCAACCGCCTCAGCATAAAGCGAGTTGGTTGACAGTTGAAGTTTGTTGTTAAACTGATTTAAAACAATGCCGCTTTCGCCCGAGTAGCGCTTTTTAAGGGTCGTCGCCGCCGCTTTAAGCTCTTTTTCGGTTACGTCAAGCTTACCAACAATGTCTACTATCGCAACAGGCTCGCCCGCCATAAAAAGTATGCTTTCAAGAATTTTATCAAGATTTTCCATTAGTTTCTTCCTTGCTGTTGATTTCGATGTCTTCAAACGTCGCGCTTTGGGTAACAGAAATTACCTGCCCCTTTAAAAGCTCTAAAAGCGCCAAAAACGTGTTGATTATCTCGCTTTTGCTGTAATCGCTTTCAAAAAGTTCGCTGAATTTAAAGTGTTTTTTGATAAGCAAAAGGTCTTTGATGTGGCCGATTTTTTGCGCTACGGTAAAGCGGTCTTTGGCTATCTTGCGCTCAACGGGCACCTCGGCTTTAAGGTTGACCTTAAAAAGCAACTTTGAAAACGCGTCGATAAGATTGTCAAGGTTAAGGCTTTCGGGCAAAACAAACCTGAAATCGCCGGCCTTAGGGTCAGGGTCTTTATAGAACTTATTAACATCCTCGATAAGTTTAAGTTTCTCGCTGGCCTCTTTGAAAAGTTTGTACTCCTCAATCTGGCGAATAAGGCGCTGTTCGGGCGTCTCCTCGTTAGGGTCTTCTTCAATCGGCGCTTTTGGCAAAAGACGCTTAGACTTAATCTCTAAAAGCGTTGCGGCCATATCGATAAAATCGCTGGCTTTTTCAACGTCAACCGTGCTGATATCGCTTACGATTTCAAGGTATTGCTCGGTTATCTCGCTTAAAAATATCTGGCAAATGTCAATCTTGGCGGACTTTATAAGCGTCAAAAGCAGGTCAAGCGGCCCCTCAAACTGGTTAAGCTTAACCTTAAAACTGTCAGCATCAAAATTATCGTCAGCCACCCCTGACGCTACATCATTGCCCGCCTGTATTTCGTTTTCATTAAGTTCGCTCATACTAAATCAATCCAAAAATTTTTATCCACATTTTTATCAAAAGCTCAGCAAGATTAACGGCCGTCAAGTTAAGATAGATGCTTGAAAGCCCGCTGATTAAAACAACAAGCATAATCAGGTTGCTGTATTTTCGCATAAAGTTGCTGAAATTATTGTCTTTGGTTTTACAAAAGCTTTCAACCATCCTAAACCCGTCAAGCGGATAAATAGGCAGCAGGTTAAAAAACGCCAAACACAAATTCATAACAAGCATAAGGTTTAAAAACGTTTCAAGCGCCATCGAATAAAAGTTGCCAGCAAACAAAAAGTCGGGGGCAAAAACGCCAAGCACGCAATAGATAAAACTTGCGCAAATTGCAAGCAAAAGGTTCATAACAATGCCAGCCACACTGACCCTAAACTCGCTTTTGCGGCCGCGTTTAAGGTTTCTAAAATCAACGGGCACGGGTTTTGCCCACCCAAACCCAAAAATCAAAAGGGTTATAAAACCAACCGTGTCAATGTGTGACAGGGGTTTAAGGGTCAATCTTTTTTGCGCCTTGGCCGTTGGGTCGCCCTCGCGGTTAGCAACATAAGCGTGCGCGAACTCGTGAAAACTAAGCGACGTTAAAATCGCGCTTAGATACGCAACAACAAACGCCACCACCCCAACTGCGTTAAGCGATAACAAACTTGATAAAAACATATCTCACCACTTAAATTTATTTCAGTTTAATTATATCGGCTGGCGCCACAAAAGTCAAACAAAAAAAGAGGAAAGCCCGCGCTCTCCCCTTGGTTTTTAGGTAATTTCGTCTTTTTTGTTACCACGCCCTAACAATTTTTGAAAACGTGTCTTTAAGCGTCAGTTTTTCATCGCCAGTCGCGGCAATCAGCGCAATTTTTTCTTTAACGGCGCCATTTGCTTCAACGATTAAGATTTCGCCAACTTTGTCGCCCTTTTTAACGGGCGCGCGAAGTTCAAACGGGCAAATTTCGTATCTAAGCGTGGTCGCCTCGCCCTTTTTAACAAAATCGAAATAGTCTTTTTCAGGCTTCGCGATAATCTCGCCCGACTTTCCGCCTTTAACTTCGATAGCGGTTGCCAAATTGTCGGCGTCTAAAATCGGCTTGCTTTCAAAGTTAGCAAAGCCAAAGTTAAACATCTGCGCCACCTCGCTAAACCTTGTTTTGCTGTCTGGCTCGCCCAGTACCGACGCGATAAGATTGGTGCCCGCGCGCGTTGCCGAACACGTTAAGCAATATTTAGCCTCGCTTGTGTAGCCCGTTTTGCCTGACGAGCAGCCGCTGTACGTTTTAACCAAGCGGTTGGTGTTAACAAGTTCGGTTTTTCGGCCGCTTGGGTGAACCAGTTCGTCCATCCAAATCCGCGAATACTTGCCATAAAGCGCGTTGTCGCGAATTTTGCTGTAAATTTTAGCACAATCGCGCGCCGTTGAATAGTGCTCGGCCGCTGGCAAACCCGTTGCGTTTGAAAAGTGAGTATTAACTAGGCCTAACTCGCCTGCCTTTTTGTTCATTTCAAGCGCGAAGTGTTTTTCAGTTCCACTTAACGCCTCAGCAAGCGCCACCGCGCTGTCATTAGCCGACGCGATGACCACGGTTTTTATAAGGTCTTCAACCGAATACGCCTGCCCCGCGTCTAAAAACGCCTGAGACCCCTCTGCCGCCGCCGCGTTAGGGCTTATCGTGACCTTGGTGTCCGCCGAAATTTTGCCCGCGTCAATGGCGTCAAAAACCAGCATAAGCGTCATCATCTTGGTCATACTGGCGATTGGCAGCCTCTCGTCCGCGTTGTTTTCATAAATCACCGTGCCCGTGTCCGCACACATCAAAAGCGCGGCCTTCGCACTCGGCGCAAGTTTGATTTCAGGCGATGGCTGAGGCTGAGCGTTGTTATTTTTGGGCGCTTCTTGCACGTTTTTTGCGGGCGCAAGTTGGCTTCCTGCGTCCATCTTAAACGGCTGCATTGACTCGGCGCGCGCTACAAACACCGCCTTTTTAAAGTTGCAAAATGGCGATAAAGAAAGCGCAAAAACTAACAAAAATAAGAAAAATTTTTTCATAAATTCTCTCCTTTTTTGTTAGGTTGCGCCCCGCAATTCACTTTTATGCATTACCAGTCGTTCGCCGCGTTTTTTGTATTGCTAACCATTCGCCGCGTTTTTTGTATTGCTAACCAAAACTATTTAACGCGTAAAGACCCTTTCTCCTTAGTATGCAAAAATAAGAAAACTTTTTATCAAAAGCGGGATAACAAACGAGTGCACCGCGCAGATAATTACGGCCAAAATCGTGCAAACAAGCGCGCCTAGTGGAAGAATTGAAAACTTAAAACTCTCGCCAAAATTAAGGTTAAACCTTTTGGCGTCTTTGGCGCGTGCCCACGTAAAAGAGATAAAAAGCCCGCAGATAACCAAAAAACAAACGTTAATCGGCACCACGAAAAAGATAACGTTAAGTATGCCAACAAACCCATAAAGCGAGATGATAACCGAGCATGTAATAACAAGCAAAAAGGCCTGAAAACCAAACACCGCGTACGACAAAATGCCGCTGTAAACGCTTAAATTAAGTATAAAGATGGCCAAAAACAAAAGGCCGAATTCAAGAAGTTTATCAAAAAAGATAGACACGGTTGGCGCCGTCCCCGCGATAAACTCAAACATCAATTTGTCGCTGGGGTTTAAGATTTTTGTAAAGCTTGTGTCGGTGCAAATCGCGCAAATTCCAAGCGCAACGCCCGCCAAAAACACAATCGCTAGCGCAAAAAACACCCACCGCGACCGCCGCAGGTGCAGCGATACATCATCCGCCGCCCGCATAAAAAAACTGCTCATACTTAATTATATGACCAGTTTGAAAATTTATTTAAAACCTAGTTGTTAAACATAAGGCCAAAGCGCTTGATAGTGTCGCCGTTTGTAACCGGGGTTACGCGCTTGTCATGCCCAACCATATGGCGAATGTTGCGCTCTACGTTTTTATAGTCCGTGCCAAACTCAACGGCGATAGGCTTATAAACCTCGTCAGTAATGTTGCGGATAAAGTTGTTTTTGTCGCCACAAATCTCGATAGAGCGAATTAAAAAACTGTATCCAAGGGTTTGGCAAAGCAGGCTTTTTCGTTTCAGCTTAGCAAGCATTTTGCTGTCAATAACGCAGTGAATGTTGGTTGCGTTTGGGCGGATAACCGTAAGCAAAAACCGCGACGCGCCAACCTTCCAGCTGCGCGATTTGGCATTGTTAATGCCGCCAAAATCAATGTTGTTAGTGCTTTTTACCGCCATAATGTTACATCCAAAAGCAAACTTTAAAACGTCAATCAGCTTAAAAAACGCCAAACTGTCTCGCATAAGGCGCACGTCAATAATGATGGCCTCGGGCTTAAAAGTAACCAGCCGATAAATAAATTCGTCAAGCCTTAAAAGCACGCCCGCCGACTGAAATTGCGCGCATTGCGATTTAAGCTTCTCTCTTTCAACCTTTTTGACCTTACCCGAAAAGCCAACAACGTTAAGTCTCATCGCCACCCCTCCGTATGCACTAAGCCACCTTAATTACACCGATTATAACACACCTAAAATAAAAATGCAAGTTTATTTTTGAATATTTTTGAATAAATTTGTACAATTTTTAACACCGCAGTAAATTTTAGGTTTTGTAAGGCTTTTTTTGCGTGCCAAGTGGCTTAAAGTTGGAGAAAAACTGTTTACGGGCGCCGTAATTGTAGATTTGTAGTCGCTTTCTTTTTATCAATTATAGGCACGTATCCATTAAGTTGTTTTGGGGGTGATTTAAATATATTTTTAGGCCTTTTTGCGCGGTTACGACTCTATCATATTATCGATAAAGGTGGCAAAGCCCTTGGTTGGGTCGCTTACAAACACGTGGGTTACGGCGCCAACGAGTTTGCCATTTTGAATGATTGGGCTGCCGCTCATCCCCTGCACGATGCCGCCGGTAGCGCTCAGCAGGCGCGGGTCGGTTATTCTTATCACCATATTTTTTTGCGCACTTGAAGAGAAGGTGTTGGTTTTGATGATTTCAATGTCAAAGTTTTCAGGCGTGGTTCCGTCAACGGTGCACCTAACGGTTGCGCGGCCGATTTTAACGCTTTCACGCGGCGCGGTAAGCATAGTTTCGCCCGCCACCTTAGGCAGCGCCTCGTTTTGAAGGCTTCCAAAAACGCCGAAGTTTGTGTTGTTGTCAAGCACGCCGATTTGGTCGCCGCCCTTTAAAAACAGGCCTCTTAGCTCGCCCGGTTTGCCCCTTTCTCCGCGCGCCACGCCAACGATGTTACAGCCATAAATCGCGCCGTCGTCGATAGGCAAAAGCGCACCCGTGTCTATGTCACAAACGGGGTGCCCAAGCGCGCCGAACCGCCCGTTGTCTTTGCGGATATAGGTCAGCGTGCCGACCCCCGCCGCGTTGTCACGAATCCAAAGGCCAAGTTTGTATTTGCCCGTGGCCGCATCAAGCGCGGGATGAATGGTGGTTTCAAACGCCTGCCCACGACGCACCACCTTGACCTTTATCGGCCGTCCGCAGCGCGTTTTGTCGTTAACCAAACTTTCAATCATATCGGCGCCTTTGATGGTTACGCCGTCAATTTGTTTAAGCACGTCGCCCGCCGCGATATCGCTTGACTGGGTGGGGCTGATGGCTCCGCGCACGGTTATAACGTCGCTTAGCCCAACGATAACAACGCCCTCACAGTTAAGCGTAAACCCAAGCGCCGTCCCGCCAACAAACACCTCTCTTTCAACAAAATTAGACGACGTTTCGGCCGCCCTGTTCGCCCACGGAAACAAGAAATCAACAATCTTTTTAATAGGGCCGTCTTTGATGCAGCCCATCCCGTCGCCACTTTTCTGCGCCGCGCATATCGCCACATCGCCGTACGCAATATCTTCGCCCGTGCATACCGCTACGCCACCGCACTCATCACATTCGCCCGCGCATACCGCTGCTCCGTCGCTTTCAATACATTCGCCCGTACATACCGCTACGCCACCGCACTCATCACATTCGCCCGCGCATACTGCTATACCATCGCTATCGATACATTCGCCCGCGCAATCAACTACGCCATCAATCGCGCACGCATAAACGCGGTCGCAAGATGCCACCGTGCTGAAAAAATACGGACGCAATGCCGAAATCAGGCCAACCGCCACCGCCAAAACGGCAACGATTATTGCTTTTGCTCTTGTTGTTGTGCGCAAGCTACTCATAAAAAAACCACCCTTTAAGAGTAGTTTGTTTGTTTTTTTATTAAAATATGTAAGGTTTTTTCTTTTACTAAGTTTTTTTGCCCACCTTTTCACAGCGCGCGCCTAAGCCAAAATAATCTAGCGTCATTGGGTAAGCATTTTTCGGCATTCTTACCTAACCATACAAGGCGTCTTAATAAAGGCTGCGTTATTGGGTAAGCGATTTGCGGTATTCTTGCCCCTCGGCGATAAGTTCTTTTGCGTGGGTTTGCGCCGACGCCGACGCGCTTGACCCAACAAGGCGCGCCACTTCAAGCACCTTATCCTCACCTTTAATTTCAGTTACGCGCGTGCGAGTTTGGCCGTCTATGACCTCTTTTTTGATAAAGAAATTGGTTGACGCAAACGCACAAATCTGCGCCATATGCGTTACGCACAAAACCTGATGACGCGCGCCAACTTTAAGCATTTTTTGCGCCAAAACCTTGGCCATCTGGCCGCTTACGCCCGTGTCTATCTCGTCAAAAATCATGGTGCCGATGTTTTCAATGTCTGCCGTGATGTTTTTAAGGGCAAGCATAAACCTGCTCATTTCGCCCCCGCTTATAACTTTTGCAAGCGGCTTAGGCGGCTGGCCAACGTTGGCCGAAAACATAAATTCAACCATGTCTAGGCCATTTTTTGACGCACTTTCAACGCCATTTTCGCTGATTTTAACAATAAATTTTGACCCGCCCATACCAACGTCTTTAAGCTCTTTCATTACCGCCGCCTCAAACGCCGCGGCCGCCTTTTTGCGCGCGTCCGTCAAGTTTTTGCCAAGCGCGGTTAGCGACTTTAAAATCGCCGCCTTTTGGTTTAAAAGATTTTGGACGTACTCTGCGCAGTTGGTCAGTTTCTCGTATTCAATCTTGATTTTATCGTGATAGGCGTTGATTTCGTCAATCGTTTGGCCATACTTCTTTTTAAAGCTTGAAAGCAGGTCAAGCCTACGCGAAACCGCCTCGGGGTCAAGCCCGTCAAGCGCGTCGTCATCAACCATATCGCCAAGCGTTTCAAAAATGTCGTCCGTTTCAAGGCGCACGCTTTCAAGACGCGAAAGTATCGCCGCAATTTTTGGCTCAAACCCGCTTATCCCCGAAAGAAAAACCTGCGCGCGTTTAAGGTTAGACAAAACGTCACCGCTTCCGCGCCCCAACACCTCGGCGGCCGAATTGATACCATCAGCAATGCGCTCGGCGTGCGAGATTTTAAGTTGCGCCTGCTTTAACTCTTCGTCTTCTTGCGGCAAGAAATTCGCGTCCTCAATCTCGTCAATTTGATATTTAAACAACTCGATTTGCCTTTCACGCTCGCGCTCGTCAGTAGTAAACTCAGCAAGCTCGCGGTTGATTTTGATAAGTTTTTCAAACTCGGCGCCAAACGCCTCTCTTGCCGGCGCGATGTTAATTTTGTCAAACTCGTCAAGGATATTTATGTGGTTAGCTGGGCTTAAAATCGACTGGTGCGAAAACTGCCCGTGAAGGTCCATAAGCGGCGTAGTCAGTTTTTTAAGCATCGAAAGCGTAAAGTTTCGACCGTTCACGCGGCACTCATTTTTGCCATCGGCCGTAATTTTGCGAAAGATAATAACGCCCGTGTCGTGGTCAACGCCAAACTCGTCAAGCACCGCCACAGCCTCGCGCGAGATGTCCGTAAACACCGCCTCAACGCTGGCCTGCTGCTTGCCAAAAGAAATAAGCCCCTTATCCGCCCGCTCGCCCAAAAGCAGCGAGATAGAGTCAATAATAAGCGACTTGCCCGCGCCCGTTTCGCCGCTAAGCACGTTAAGCCCCGCGCCAAACTCGATGGTCAGGTTGTCAATAAGCGCAACGTTATTAATTGTTATCCTTTCAAGCATTCGTAACCTCTTTTTTAGGCCCTTTTTTACGTACGGCCGTTTAATTTCCCGGTTTTAAACTTTGATTTATCCTTTTCGGTATCATTAAGACACCGCCCACTTTTGGGTACCGCTCGCCACAACTAACTTAGATTAATTTTAGCAAAGCGCCGCGCCAAATCGGCTTAATGTCACCAAGCGTCGCAATCGCAATTAGTCAGCCTTAGTGTCGTCAAACGGCGTCTCGATAAGCGCGTCAAGTTCTTTTTTAAGCGTCACGATTTTGCCATCGGTTTCTTTCAGTTTTTCAAAACAAAACTTTGAAAGTTCAAGGCTTTTTTCAAACAGTTTTACCGCGTCTTCAAGCGCCGTCCCCTTGTCTTCAAGCGCGGCGGCTATCTTTTCAAGCTCTTTTAATGCGTCTTCATAGGTCATAGTTTTTCTCCTTAACAGAAATAGTTTTGGCCAAAATCGTGCCATCGGTAAGCGTCAAATTAAGTTCGTCGCCAACCGCCACACTTTTTACAGAGGTGACCTTTTTAGCGCCAACCGTCACCCCCGCATACCCCGCCTTTAAAATGCTAAGCGGGTTAGATTTTTCAAGCCTTAAACAAACCAACTCGGTCTGTTTTTTAAGGCCGTTAAGTTTATCATCCATCGCGTTTTCAATACGCCTGAGGTAGGCAAGTTGCTGTTTTTCGCCGCCCGTAATAAGGCCGCTGACCCTGTTTAAAACGGCCAAAAGCGCACTGCTTATCCCCTTTTTTTCAAGGTTTATGCGGCTAACGGCAGCCCGCCCCGCGCGCGAAAGATAGTTTTTAATGCGCGTTACTTCTTCAAAAAAGTCAAACACGCAAACCTCGCTTGCGACCGACGGGGTTGGAACACTCAAGTCCGCCGCAAAGTCACAAAGCGAAAAGTCCGTCTCGTGCCCAACGCCTGAAACTATCGGCTTGGTGCACTCAAAAACCGCACGCGCCACCGTTTCGGTGTTAAACGGCGCCAAGTCTTCAAAAGACCCGCCCCCGCGCGCAACGATAATCGTGTCAATATCTGTGCGCCCATCAAGCGTACGAATACCCTCGGCTATCTGGGTTTCGGCGCCCTCGCCCTGCACCTTAACCGGAAACAAAACGATGTCAACATACGGGTTTTTGCGGCGCGCCACGTTGATAATGTCGTGAATAACCGCGCCCGTTTCGCTTGTAACAACGCCGATACGTTTGGCGTATTTAGGAATCGCCTTTTTGTATCTTTCGTCAAAAATGCCCTCGACTTCAAGCTTGGCCTTTAACGCCAAAAACTTTTCATAAAGCTCGCCCATCCCATACGGCTTGGCGCTTGAAACAATAAACGACAAACGGCCGTATTTAGGCGCAAAATTAAGGCGGCCAGACAATACCACCTTGTCACCATTTTTTATATCAAGCCCCGCCGCGCCAAACTTTAAGCACGACAGCGTTGCAGCATCATCTTTTATATCAAAATAAGCGTTTCCGTTAGAGATTTTAAAATTCGTCACCTCGCCAAAAACGCCGATATTAAAAAGGATTTCTTCGTTATCAAAAATGGCCTTTATATAGTTATTAAGTTGCGTTACTGACAGTTCAAACTTTTGCATTATCCCCTAAATCACCTTCGCCAAAATGCCGTTAATGAACCCCACAGATTTTTCGGTTGAATAGGTTTTTGCAAGTTCGCACGCCTCGTTAATGCTTACCTTTTTAGGTACGCTTGGCATAAACTCTAACTCATACGCCGCCACCAACAAAATCGCAAGGTCAACCTTAAAAATTCGGTGCGATTTAAAGCCGATTGACAACTTTTCAATCTTGTCAAAAAGATACTCAAACTTATTCGCAACGCCAAAATACACGTCTCGCACGTACTCCTTTTCGCCCTCAACGTCGCTCTCGCTTAGGTATTCTTCCATAAGTTCGTCGTCAATCTCTTTCGTGAAAATATATTCAAAAACAAGTTTAAATGCGCGGTCGCGCGCGGTTTTTCTGCTCATAATTACTCCTTAAATGTGTTTACTAATTACTTGTCTGGCTCAACTTCGGTCTCGTTTAGCTTATCTTTATTATCAAAATAACTCATATGTTTTTGCATAAACGTTTCTTTTCTTATAAACATCTCGCCATAAAAGTGCGCCTTGATTGAAATGCTGCGCACAGGTTTAACGCCCGCAGAAGCTGTTTTTTCGCGTTCGTTTTCGCGCGTTTGTTTAGAAGCGTCAGTTACTGATTGCTCTGCCCCCGCATTATTTTTAGTTTCATCCTTAGCGCCCGCTTGCGCCGATGGCTTTTTTGTTTCAGTTTCGATAATAACCACCACTGGCTCAGGACTTGGTTTTTCAGCCGCCTTGCTTGGCGTTATAGCCTTTTTCGGTTCGTCCTTAAAGGCAGTAGACTCGCCTTTCGCTTCAAGTTTTTTAATCTCTACCTTTGGGGCTTTAAGCTTGTCAGTCTTGGCCTTTTTGCCGCTTTTGGCTGGGGTTATAAACGTGGTTCCGCCGACCTTCTTTTTGCCGCCCTTTGACGCAGGTTTGCCCGCAGGTTTGGCCGCTTTTGCATCCTTCCCGCCCGCAGGTTTAGCGTCTTTTCCGCCCGCAGGCTTTGCGTCCGCGCCCGCCGATTTATTTTCTTCGCCTGACGCGCCCTCTTTCTTTTCAATCGGTTTAGCGGTTAAAACCAACGGCTCGGCGATGCCCCGCGCCACCTTTTTAACGCGATTTTTGATGATAAACACGTTAGGCAACTCTACCCCATCAGGCGTAATTCGCGGGTTGATTTTAAGTTCTTCATAGATGGTTTTGATGCGCTTGCCATCTTTATCAAACCGCTTAGGGATGCCGATAAGTTCAAAAATGTCTTTAATCGTGCCATCCTCGTTATAGACTAACTCAACGCCCAAAAGTTCATAAAGTTCTTTCATCTTTTTTTCGCGATAGTCTTTAAGGTCTTGCTCTTTTTTAGCCGCAATTTTCATTGCTCTTACCTGCGCGATTTTAACGCCAACAATATAGCCCGAAAGCAGCAAAAGTATAACAAGCAAAAGCACCAAAAACGCAACAAGTGGCAAAATTTTTACGCAAAATAAAACAAAAATGGTAGCGATAAAAATTGCAGCCACAAGGCAACAAATTATCAACTGCCATTTATTTGTTTTATTTTTTTTCATCCGTACCCCTTACATAACGGCGGCTTCGCTGTTAGCGTCAAAAACAACGCCACAAACGTGCACGTTAATCGTTTCAGCCTTAAACTCGGTCATCGATTCAATGCTGCTTTTGATGTTTTCTTGAACCCTAAACGCAACGTCTTTAACCGAATAGCCAAACAAAACGTTAACAAAAACGTCAACATAAACACTGTTTTCAACAAACTCGATACTTACGCCCTTGTGATAGTTTTTGTCAAAAAGTTTAGTTACCGCCCCAACGCCATCGTTGCTTAGCCCCGCAATCCCGTTAATTTCTTGGGTTGCAAGGTTAACGATAGACAAAACCACGTTCTTTTTATAAGATACGCTGCCCTCTTCGGCTTTGATATTAGTTTTCGTTGCCATAATTTCCCCCTTAATTTGAATTATTTTAACACAATTTTTTGATTTTTGCAAGAGCCTTTTTAAAGTTAAAAAGTTACTTTTGCTTACATTTTTCGTTATCAACGCCTAGGTTACTGTTGCCCAAACTTGTCGTCACCGTTGGCGTCTTCGTCAATCTTGTCTTTAATGCGGTTTTTAAGTTCAGGTGGCAAGTCGTCCATCTCGCTTTGAATTTTCATAACAACGGCCGAAAGTTCTTCGTTGCTCATACGCTTTTTGCTTTTTTTGTAAAGCGAGCTGTAAATCGCGTAATAAATAACAAACAACACAACAACCGTTACGCACTCAACAAACGCCCACATCTTGGCATTTCGCCAAAACGCGTACGTCTTATTGACGTCTTGCTTGGCGCTGATTTTATTTAAAAACCCGTCCGCCGTTATTAGGTTGGTTACGCTTTCAGCAATAAGGCAGAGGTTTGCAGTGATGTCTTTTTTGGTTACGTTTTCAATGCCTGAAACGGTGTCTGCGGTAGTGCCCGTTATTTTTTCTGCGCCGCTAAGTTCGCGCCAGCCATTCTCTATGCCGCTGTTACAGCCACTGAAAATGCTAACCGTGTTTATCCCGCTTGTTATAAACACGCCACTATCTTTATTATTGCCCGCGTGCGAAAAGCCGTTTTCGGTTTGAACGACAGTGCTTGCCTTGTCAAACCTAACAAAGTTATAGTCGCCTAAAAGCGCGTTTTCTACGAACTTGCCATACTCGGTTTCAAACTCGGTTGTGTAAACATAGTTAAACTGGCCAACCGCGATGTTATTAAAGTTAATAATCGCCGCATAATCGGCCTTGTTTGCCACAATGCTTCTTAGATAGTTTTGCGCGCCCGCACAGTCTTCGTACCCCGCGCCAAAAAACACAAATTCAACGTTAAACCCAAGGTCAATGCCCGCCGAAACTAAATATTTAGCCATCGCCATAAGCATCGCAACCGCGCCCGCACTTGCGTTCACGCCCTCAGCCGCCACCTTAACCTCTTTTTCGTTTCCGTCCGCGTCTTCACCAACAACAGAAATCAGTTCGTTTCCGTAGCGTGCTGCTAAAACAAGCGTCTTCGCGTTCTCTTGCGCGGAACTTAGTTTTACGCTTACGTTTTGGCTTTTTAAAAACTCGCCATCCGCGCTAACAAAGTCAAACTCTTGAAGACCCGCATCAAAATACCCGTCTTCGCGCGCTGTTAGCCCCGCGTATGTAAGGTTATTTAAAATGTATTCGGCCGCATTCTTTTCGCCCGCCGACCCCGCCGACCTGTCAATGCGCGACTTGGCGGTTCGCGTGCGCTCTAAAAACAAGTCAAGTTCTTGCTTAATTTCGGTTTTTAAAAAGGTTGAGTTTTCAACAAGTGCGTGCGCCTGCAATGCGTGTGCGCCACCAAGAATACCAAAAAACCCAAACACCGCAACGCAAAAACCAACCACAAATATTTTTCTTAGTTTTTTCATTAAAGCCACCCCAAGGCGCTAAGCCCCACGTCAATAAATTCATAGATAATAAACGGCAAAACCAGCCCCTTAAACGCAAACGGCGCAACAACGGGGTCAACGTACCTTTTCATATTAAAAAAGGCAAACACAACAAACGCCAAAAACAAAACAACCACGTCAATAATGCTTATAAGCGGGTAAATTTCTGGCGAAAAGAAACACAAGAAATAAAGGCAGCCGCTTATCAGGTTTCTTAAAACGATACACCACTTAATGTTGTCTTTAATCGCAAAACTTGGCACGATAAACGTATAAATCGAAAAGCCCAAACTAAACCGATAAACAAACAACAGCAGTTCAAATATAAGCCAAATAAAGACGCCCGCGATGATAACCTCCATCAAAAGCGACGTGAAATAATCGCCCCGTGCGCCCAAAAGAAAGTCCGCGTTAGTAAGCGTTACCGTGTCAAAAAGGCTTACCCACACGCACGACAAAAAGAACACAAGCGGTAAAAGTCTGTGCTTGATGCTCGTGCGGATACGCGCGTTTTCACTGTTATTATCAATTGTTATAATCTTGTTTCTAAGCATTGCTAAAATTCCTATTTTTGCCTTTGTTTTGGGCGTTTCACTTTACATTAAAAAAATTATCTATCCGTTGCCCTTGCGTATTTTTAAGATGTTTGAAAGCAAGGACGTAAGCCCAACCTCTTCTTTTATTTTGCCCTGTTTTATATTTTTATCAAGGTCGGCAATCAAATCGACGATAGTTTTAAGTTGTTTTGGCGAAAATGCCCTTGCTTGCGCCCGCTGCATTTTAACGGCGTACTCTTTAACGCCCAACAGTTTGGCCAGTTCCGCATCGGTTTTCTCTTTATTTATGGTGATAAAAAGCGACCGCCTAAACGCCGAATAAAGCGGCGAAATTATGCTGAACGCGTTTTTATCGCGAGTTAGGATGAACTCAACAATGTCAAACGCCCGCTCGGCCTGATTTTTCGCGATAGCGTCGGTCAGTTCAAAAACCTGAAATTCGCTTTGTTTTACGGTTATCTGTTCAAGGTCATCTTCGTCAATTTCGCCCGCGCCCTTAAAGAAAATAAGCTTGTCACACTCATTTAATATGGTTGAAAGGTCGCCAAGCGTGAACGCAATCAAATTTTGCCTGGCTTTGGGGGTTATGCTAAGCCCCGCCGCGCGCACCCGCTCGTCAATAATCTTGCCAAGTTCAAACTCGGTTAGGTGCCCGCAATCGATATTAATCGCGCCCTTTACCGCGCACTCGGCCGCCGCCCCCGCGTTAAAGAAAACAACGATACTCGTCCCGCTTGCAGTTGCGAAATTGTTAAGTTTTTCAAGCACGGCCGCATTAGCCTTGCCCGCCAGCTTTTTAAAGTTAAAGTTTGAAACAACGATAAGCCTAAACGGGTCACCAAACGGGCACACGGCCAGCGCGTCAAACAGTGCGTTAAAGTCAAGGTCTTCACCCGCCATATTAACAAGGTTAAGGTCAGCAAAGTTAGGCACGGCCGCGTTTTTGATGATTTCAAGCGCGCTAAAACAAAGGTGCCTGTCTGCCCCGCTGATGGCCATAACTGCCCCAAGATTTGGTTTTTGTTTAAATTCTGTATATTTCACGCCTATATTTTAGCAAACTTAGCCCCGTTTAGCAAGTTTTTTTGAAACGAATTAAAAACTAAACAAACCCCAGCCCGATAAGTATCACAATCGCTATCAGCATCCCCGCAAGGTTTTTGTATGGCTTGCGGCCGAAAAAGTAATCGCTTGCAACCGCGCTTGCAATCAACACGACATACATACACACGTCAATAAACCAAACGTTAAAAATCAGTGCCTTTAAGTTAGCAACCGTTTTGGCGATTAAAATAACAAGGTTAAACGCGAATTCAGGTACGATGAACGCAACGCTCAGCGCAGGAAAAATCGTGGCCACCATCAAGATTATTACCGCGCTCATATACGCCACCGTCGCAACGGGGATAGCAAGCAGGTTGGCAAGAATGCTTAGGCCGCTTATTCGGTCGCTGATTTTGGCGATGATAAAGAACGTGCCGATCTCAACTGACACCGTAACCGCCAGTGCGCCCGCAAGCCTGTATCCAAGTTTTGGCTCCAACGCGCGCTGTAAAACTGGCGCTAAAAGAATGATTGAAAGCACGGACGCGAAACTAAGCTGAAAGCCAACCATAAACAGTTGGTACGGCTGGATGCTTAACACTATTATGCACGCCAGCGCCAGCGAGTTAAGCTTGTCATACTGCTTGCCCCTAAGGCCAGACGCGGTCATAACCGTAACCATAATAAACGCGCGCAACGCAGACGGGTTAAAGTTGCATATCCAAACGTAGATAAACAACAGCACCGTCACAAACCCAAACCGCCACTTGTCATTTAGCTTCATAAGTTTGGCGAGCCCCGTTAAAATCAGCGCCATAAACCCAACGTGAAGTCCGCTTACGGCCAAAAGGTGCGCAATACCGCTGACCTTGAAATCGTCATAAATATCCTCAATCGCGCCCTTGTCTCCAAACAACATCGAATAGGCAAGCTCGCCCGCGTCGCCGCGCATATTGGTTGTAAACATCTCGTGCGCGTGCTTGCGAATAAAGTCAAATAGGTCAACCTTTACGCCCGTGTTAAACACCGAAATCTCTTCGCTGTCAAGAAAGCAGCAGCCTGACACGTCCGCAACAAACGGAAGCGAACTCAGCGCGCCTTTATATGACGACGAATAGTATTTAAACCGCCCGCGAAACACGACCTCGTCACCGATGTGAAACTTGCCCGCCGTGCTGACGTAAATGCGGATATTGCCATTTAAATCGTCGCCAGTGACCGCCCTGCCCGTGTCAAGGTCAAGGTAGTCGGCCGACACGCGCGTGACCTCGATATATTTTGTTCTTACTTCACAAACCACGGCCGTGGCCGAAGTGATATTGAATTGTTTTGGCGAGCGACTGTCTACTTTAAGCGCCGCTAAAAATACGTACAGAAAACCAAACACAAAAAACACGATGCCAAAAAGCACCGCGATTTTGCGAACCGAAAGAACCTCTCGTACCTTTTTAATGCACGAAAGAACCACCACTAAAACAACTAAAATGCCACAAATTATTGGCGCCGCCACCGAGTTTAAAACAACAAGCGCGCCCAAAGCAATGCCCGCCATAAGCGTAAGCGCAACAAGCACCAGTGGCCTGAAATTAAAAAGCCGTCTTCCGTACAAATTCATACCAAGAGTATACCACGCGCCGCCCTTTATTGTAAAGGCTTTTGCCCCAATTAGCGTCAACGTCGCCGAGCAAAATACAGTTAACAGCGAAGCCTCCGCCCCCTTGGGGGAGGATGGTCACGTAGTGACAGAGGGAGTCTAAGTCCTCTTTAACCCCGCATAAATATATTTACGCTTACTGACGTCGTTACTAAAATGGTCTGCTTGGTTAATATCTTATAAAGAGAAATCTACACATTCTCTTCCCAACTCCGCCCCCTTTAGGGGGAGGGTGGGCACGCCGACCGTAGAGGGAGAGCGTGACGGAGGGGTTAATAAGTCCGCAGAAAAAAAGAAGATACTCTATATTAATCAAGCTCAACTAACATAGAGTATTTCTATTCTAAGACATATTTTTGTCATTGCGAGGAGCGCAGCGACGTGGCAATCCCATTGTTAAAGTTTAAAGTTAAAATGCGGCTGACTACTTGCCTCTCTCGCTTTCATTTATATAAGCCATCATTGCCTTTTTGCACGAAAAGTCGCTGCCAAGTTTAAAGCCGGTGGCAACAATCTGCGCCTTTAAAGCCGCTATTTTTTCATCAGCCGTAAGGTCGGCCATTGACGCGTTTTCTTCAACCTCAACAAGCAGGCCAACCCCCGCTACGTCTTGAAAGCACAACTCCTCGTCCCCGCGCTTATACACTATTGAATAATTGTCAACATTAACCCAGTTATTAAGCCCCGCAAGACGCAAAATTTCGGCGGTTTTGGTGGCGTCATCAACCAAAACATTGACCTTATTTTCGCTTATAACGTCGCCATTTGCATTAAAGTTTTTCGCCTTATAAGTAAGGATGTATTTTTCGGTTTTGTCTTCGCGAACCACCCGCCTAACCAGCACCGAATTTGCTATAAGCGTTTGAAAATCAAGCCCGTCTACGCTTTCAAGCGTTGTAAAATAATTGTCGTGAAGTTCAAACCTATCACGCACCTTAAAGCCCTTATTTTTAAGCACTTTGTCTACCGTGTCAAGCGTTTCAAACACTTGAACTGTTATCTCAGTTTCAGCCACCTTTATCACCATCCTTTTAAAAAATTTCTATAAAAATTTTAACACACTAGCCCCCAAAACACAACTTATTTACAAAATTTAAAAAATTTAGCCAAAATCTATTGCAAGAACCAAAAATATGTGATATAATTCATTCGGTTTTATCCGCAGATGGCATCATAGTCTAGCGGTCAGGACACCAGCCTCTCACGCTGGGGACCGGAGTTCGATTCTCCGTGGTGCTACCAAGAAAAACAAAAAGCCTGCAAGGGCTTTTTTGTTTTTCAATGATATTTCCTAACGGAAATGATATTCGCTGACGCGAATGATATTTTTTTGAAATATATGGTTCCGAGCATAGCGAGTGGTTCATATATTTTCAAAAAAATGATATTTTGCTAGCGCAAAATGATTGATGGAAATATCATATATTACATATAATTACGGCGCTCGCCATAAGCAATTTTGTGCAAGCACAATTGTTTTGGCTCGCTTGTAATTATCATTGTGAGTGTAACGAACAATATCATTATGAGCGCAGCGAATAATATCATTACGAGTGCAACGAGTAATATCATTAATTGCACACGAAGTAAGCAATATCATTAAATATATTTTTAACCAAATTTTGATGAATTTTTTGAAATAAATCAAGAAAAAGGTTGCTGGCTTGGGTGCCCTGCCAGCGTTCTTTTTTGAAGATTTAGGCGAAAAAGGCACAAAATTTTCGTATGCAAGTCGCGCGCGGCTTTATTTTTTTGAAACCACAACCACCATCGAGGTTGAAAAGCCCTCTATTCCTTCGCTTAAAAAGTGCTTTTTTACTTTCAAGTTTGACGCGCCTATTTCATCAAAAAGCATTGCCCAATTAACAATTCGGCAAGAGGTTGACGCAACCTTAACCTCTTTTCCAAATTTGTCTTTACGGGCAACAAGGTCAAAGGCCTTAGTTATATCGGTGTTGTTTTGCGTGTATTCGCCGTCGCCCATAACCGTAACAACCGCCACCCCATCTTCATCAAGATGTTTGTAAACAAAGTCCCAAAAGCCCTTTCTGTCGCGGTCTAAAACAAGCATATGCAACGTGGATACTGACAAAACCACATCAAATTTTTTATCAAAAGAGTTGTTTAATATGTCAAGCACAAAAAATTTTGACGCGTCAAGCCCCCGTTTTTGCGCCTGTGTTTTGCACCAATCTATCGCCTCGGCTGACACGTCCGTGGCCGTAACGCGATACCCATTGTCCATCAAAAACAACGCGTTTTGACCTTCTCCGCAGCCAATTTCAAGAATGTCCGCATTCAAATTTACGCCGCAACCACCTAATATTTCAATTAAAATTTCGCTTGGTTTATCCTCTGCCCACGATGAAGATGTAAGATTATGATACTGTCTGTAACGGTCATCATATGCCTTATAATACATAATTTCCTCCTAAAAACAAACTCCGCATCACGGTTTGTAATGCGGTTTTAAGTTTAGTCATCAAGCAGGATGTCATAAAGGGCGCCATAGACCTCGCTGGCCTTGCTCTCCCACTTTTTATAGATGTCTTGGGCGGCGGCGCGGGTGGCTACATTAAGTTTAAGTTCAAGTTTGGCGCCGTTCGGGTCAAGAATTTTCAAAAGCACGGTATAGCTTCCGTCGTCATTACGGCTGTAATCTCTAAAATACTCTTGCTTACGCCTGAAATTAAGACGGTTCATTTTGATAAAGTTAGAGATTTCGTCACGCAAACTTACGGGGATGTTGCTGAAAAAATAGTTAAGGCAAAGCCTGCCCTCGGCCGTGATGTTATAATACCTTTCGCCCGACTTGTTGGTGTTGATTACGATAAAGTTAGACTCAACCAAGTCCGCCATAATCTCTTTGCAAAGCATATAACTTATCCACTGATTTTGAGAGCAACACATATCCAAAATGGTTTCCTCGGTAAGCGGAATTTCCATTTTGTCAAACACGAAAAGTATAACTAATTTGCTGATTTTTGCGTTATTGGCGGTGTCCATAAAATTACCTCTTTTGTTATTACGAACAAAGTATACCACGAACGGCCAAAAAAATAAAGATTTTTAACAAAAGTTTATAAATTTTGTTTTCTTTTGATTTTTGTTTGCGTGGTTGGCAAGTATTTTGGTATACTATATTTGTAGGAGAGTAAGTATGAATAATTGCACTTTAACTGACCTTGAAGCCTTTACCACCGCGTGTGACAATATGGCCGCAAGTAAATATATTTTGGTAGACAAGCGCCTTGGCGACGTTTTAAAGTCTATCGCGCAAACGAGGCAGGTTTTTAACCTTATAAGCGAATGTATGGTCAACTTTAACTTTGAAAAAGAGCTGACGCAAGCAACAAGCAAGCTTGGCCAGTTTATCATCCCCGAAGAGACCCACCGCTGCATCGCGTTTATCTTTTGCCTTCTTAACCTTCTTGATGACAAAAAGATTAATTTCAGCCAGTTTCTTAACAAATACTTTTCAACAAACGATGACGGCGCGGGGCCTTATGCCAACTTTTGCAACCGCGTTGTTAAGGTTTTTAAAAACGTGATTGTTACTACCCTTGTTGGCGAGGTTAAGGCAAGCGCGGATGAAAAGCAAGAGCAAGAAAAAAAGCAACTATATAACTTTAACCCAGAGTTGCTTGACAGACTTCAATTTTTAACCAAAGACCTTAAATCGTATGTCCACGGGCTTAAAACCATCAAAAAAAGCAAGTGCACGCGCACTGAATTGATTGACCAAATCACGGCGCTAAGCATCGCGATTGACCAAAAGCAGGTCGTGTTTTTCAAGCCGCTTTTAACAGGCATTAAATATTCAATCGGCAAAGAGCGCGAACTCGCCCGCCGCCTAATCGAAATCAATGATATCATTGACCGCATCTTAGACGCAAGGAGCAGCGATGAGCAACTCTAATGACCCAAAAAGCATTTTAGACAAATACCGCGCAAAGGTCGCAGCGCAGTCAGGCGAAACCGCGCACAACGAAGCCGAGAAAAGCGAAACCGCGCACAATGGCCAGTCAAATGAGGGCGCACAAAATGGTCAGCAAAATGCAACCGCGCAAAACGAAACTGAAAAAAACGGCCAAACGAGCGAAGTCGCACAAGGCACTCTGCCCAATCAGGCTATATCGACGCGGTCAGGTGCAGCCGCGAAAGCCGAACCAAACAAAAAAGGTGCGCCGAAACAAAGCGCGTTAAAAAACGCCAGCGCCCTTGAAAAACAAAAGCAGCAGGCCGTAGATATGTTTGACCAACTTTCGCAGCGCAGCGACGACGTCAATGCAAAGTATTTTCAAAAACTGGCCGAAATTGGCAATATGCCAGACTATGACCCAAACTCAAAAAAGACCAAGAAGGCGCTTGATAAGGTTATCGCCGAGTTTGCGCCTCAGTTTGCTGAGCTTGAAAACGGTTTTCGTGACCTTGACGCGCTTTTAACAAGCATAGACAACGCGCAATGGGTTGACGGCTAGCCTCTAAACTTAATTAATTGCATTAAAATTTACGGCCGAATTCATTTTTTGACCATATTAAAGTTTATAAGTCTGCTCTTTACCAAATATTGTATATGCAAACTTTAATCAAATCGAAACTTGTATGCCTAACTTCTTTTGCTGGACACGCAAAATTGGCTAATTTAACCCCTTGCTGGTTATGCACTTTTGGCCGCAAATACCACCCATATGAAAAATTTTATCAATTCGACAAAACACGTCAAAATTCACGTTGACGTGCTTTGTTTTTTTAAGTAAAATTTTAATGTAAGCAAAATAAAACCGCTTACGAATAAGGAGAAACAAATAATGAACATCTTAGATGACTTAAAAGTTATCTTAGCCGATGAGTTTGTGGCTAATATAACTACAACAAAAAACGCAATCGAATTAAAATTTTTAAACGGCGAAACCTTTAAAATAACCGTAAAGAAGGTTTCTGCCATCAAAAGCCTCCTTCCTGTTATGCAGTCAGCGTAAGGGGGTTTTTGCGTTTATTGCGCGCGAACTACTAATAAAAAAATTGCCAAACAAAAAAGTTATCTTAAAGCGTATGCCAAAAGATAACTTATTTTTTTTAAAAGGTTAATAATTATTTGCTGGTGCCAAAAAGCGTTGCCTCTTCAATCTCCGCGTCAGCCGCACGGTTAAGGCTTGTGCGATAAATCATCGTCTTGTTGTTTTTGGTGTACATAAAATAAAGATTATCGCCCAAAATTTCAGGAACTACCATACCCGTAGAACTGTCAAGTTTGGTTGACGTAAGTTGAAGCGGACTGATAATATCGCTAACTTGCGCCCTAAACTTCATCTTGTACGCGATGCCGTCATCGGTAAACACAACTTCGTCGCCGCTTACGCCAACGAACACAAAGCTGCTCTTCGTGCTGGTGTAAGTGTAAAGCGCGTTATTGATAAGCACGCCGTTTTCGTCCACGTCGCCCTCTTGCGGAACCACGCCGCCCGTTATCCTTATATAACGGATGGTTTTTTTGTTGTCAAAAACCAAAAGCGAAATCGCTCCGTCAGCCTCTTCAACAAATTTCACTGTGTCATAAACCACGTTGCTGATGATTTGATTGGTTTCAAACGCAAGCGTCTCTTCGCCGTCTGTAATGCTTTGAGCATAAATCGTGGTTTTGTCAAGGCTATAAACAAGCTTGTCGCTTACAACAGCCAAAAGCGAAACCGATTTACCCTCGCTTATCTTAGTTTCGTTAGAGCCGTCTGGGTACGCCTTAAACACGCGCACACCCGTCCTGATGGTGCCTGATTCAAGCGCAGAACGCGTGAAATAGATAAACTCCTCTGCCTTGCTGCCTTGGGTTAGCCCCTTAGCCTTGCCATTATTGTCGCCAAACACAACGCTTTGCGCGTCGCTTGCGATCACCTTAACTGAAAGGTCAGTGTCAATCTTGATGCTTGTAATTTTAGTTTGAGATTTCTCATAAACAACCAAATAAAGCGCGTCGCCCTTAACCATATAGGTGTATTGCAAGGTTTCGCTGCTGTTGTTTTGGCTGGTTGTGAAAAGTTTTTGCGTCTGCTTAGTTTTAAGGTCATAGCGCATAAAAACCGTTTGGTTATAAAGCGTTTCGGCCTTGCTGTTTTTGCCCGCGTTAGGAGTTGTGTAATAAACGAAGTCGCCAAAAACAAAGATTTGGCCGTCTTCAAACCCAACAACGCTTGACACAAGCCTCTCACTTGATTTAAGGGTACCATCGTCATTTAAGTCAACCTTACCCTCGCTGTTAAGTTTCGTGCGATAAAGCCCGCCGATAGTGTTGCCCGACGCGGTGTTCGTTGACCCGTCATTAGCAACAAGCCCGTTGATAAAATACATATAGCCGCCCGCGGTAACAATGCTTCCGCCATTGCTTGAAACGCCATCAGTTGACGCGCTGGTTGCGCTTAGTTTGCTTTTTCCGCAGCCAGTTAAACTAACCGCCGTAAACAAACAGCAAACCACCAAACAAAGCGACAAAATTATTTTGCTTAATTTTTTCATATTTGTGCCCCTTTAATTTCTCCCGCATTTCGCCGATTTTGCAACAATGCGCAACAGACGAGAATACGGCAACATACTGTCTTAATTATAATAAACTACCAAACCTAAATTGTCAAACAAAAAATCAAATATAATGAAATTTTTTAGGCCTTCCCCTACGCCGACTCTTACGCCACTCTGCCAAGCATATATAC
>CAVCHC010000007.1:0-38369 GCA_963602035.1 Acutalibacteraceae bacterium
TTATATCTGTTTATACAAGTCTTTTTAAAATTTTCAATTTTTTCTTCTATTGTCAAATCTTTTTTCATACTTTTCCTTTTAAATGCTATGGTAATACAATCGTCACGCCCAACTCTTTTGCAAACTCTAACAGTTTTTCAACTCCAAATTGATATTGAAAATCGAAACTTTGAGTAGATAGCCATTGTCTTACAGTTTGAGTTGTACTACCAGTAATATCAAAATTCTTCGAATTATATAATCCAGTAATTTTAGAATGTAGTGAACCTTTATATCCGCTAGGAATATTTACAATATTTCCTGTATTATGAATATTTTCTGCACCAAATTTTGCTATATTATTTGAATTTTGCTCTACTATATGATGCCATGCCTGATTTTTTCCAGCTGACCCGTTTGCATTTTTAAAGGCGTTAAATGATTTATAACCTTTTCCATTTGCAACTTTCTGGCTTCCTGATACAACCTTCTGGCTTCCTGTGATTGTAGAACCACCTGTAACTGCATTAGTAATACCATAAGCAACACCAGAAGCCAATGCACCAACAGCTGCACCAACACCAGCGCAAACACCTACGGTCTCCCAATCCACTTTACCATCTTGTTGTTTAGTTGATGCCATTGCAGTGCCGCTAGCAATAGTGGCGCCAGCAACAGCTCCCATGGCGACCGTTGCTATTAAGCCAACCCCAGTTGCCGCACAAATTACGCCGATAGCAACAGGAACCGCAACAGTTGCAACCGCACCAATAATTCCTATGGTTGTTTGTGTAACTTTTTTTACAGCTTTTGCAACTTTGTTAAATAAATTTTTAAACCACCCGCAGTTTTCGACCATTCCTAAGTCTTGCAATTCACTCAGCAAAATATAGTCGCCATCAACTTCCAAAACAGCATCCAAATTCCCTGCTTCATTTACAAATGCTGCGCCAAGAATTGTATCAACAATGGTCTCCTCATAAGCTCCGTTTGAGTCCTCATGAACCTCAACCGCAGTTAGTGTTACAAGGTTAGTTTCTTTGTCATAAGTAAATCTGTATTTAACTTTGAGCTGCGCACCTTCTAATGTGCTTTGACTTACTTCATCCAATCCGTCTAGATCTGATAAATCAATCGTTTGTGAGCCTTCAAAAGTTGTCACTGAGCCGTCTGTTTCAAGATTTGGGTCTTCAAAACTATTGAATACACTTTCACAATCTATTTCAGACCCATCTGCAATTATTGTTCTTGATTGCACTGTATCATTACTGTTTTTTATAGTTTGCTTAGAATTTAATGTTGTAAAAAGAACGGGCAAAGCAAACATTAATAAAGCCAGAAATGATGTTGATAGAAATGTTAATAATTTCTTTTTCATAAATTCCTCCTATTAATTTGATATATATTCCCATACTACATTAGCAGGTATGCAGTAAGAAATACCATAAATAACGTTATTTGATGTGTCTCTTAAACGAAATGTTGTTATTCCAATTAGCTGCCCTTGTTTGTTTAAAAGCGCCCCACCACTATTACCTTCGGCAATCGTTAAATCACATTGAATTACTTCACGGGTGTAGCCATTATGTTCAACGTTTATTTTTTTATTAGAAATAACCCCTTCTGTAAACGAAATGCCTATATTGTTAAGGTTTCCAATAGCGTATACTTCATCACCAGTTTTATAATCACATTCTCTATCTATTTCAAGCGTTTCATGCGAAACATCTGTTGCCTTTAAAACCGCCAAATCTTTATTTGTATCGTATTTAACTATTTCCACTGCGTGATAATCCGTCTCATTAGCAAATCTTATATAAATATTATCAAACACAAATGTTTCACCAAGCTTTTTATATGTAACTACATGTGCATTTGTAATTAGTTTACCATCTCCTACAAACTCGGCAGTACCAAAACTTTCTCCAACGCTTTCGGTAACTGCTTTTACCTCAACAATGCTTAAAAGTGCATCTTTGTATATTTGGCTCTTTTCTTTATTTTTACAAAAAAAATTGGGGCAAAAAGAACATATGCCCCAAACAATTATTGTAAGTGCGAAAAGCCAACTGATTATTTTATAATATCTTTCGTTACTTTTCATATTAACCTAAGTTTATACCCATCACACATATTTGTCAATGTTTATATTAAATATTTTTCAAAAATATTAAAAATAATTTAAATTACCTATATTTCTCTTCATTGCAACTAATGGGGGCGCGGGGGTGCGCGAATTTGCTTGCGTTTGATGAAGGCTATGGATATAATAAATGTATACCGCTTATAATTTAAAATAAGTAAATTTGGTTTAAAGGAGATAAGATGTTAGAAGTTAAAAACATTACCAAAAGTTTTGGCGCTAACCGCGTTTTAAAGGGCGTAAGTTTAAGTCTTGGCGCGGGCGAGATTTATGGCCTTATTGGCAAAAATGGCGCCGGAAAGACCACGTTGATGAACATTGTTTCGCAAGTGTTTGCGGCCGATAGTGGCAGCGTTACTCTTAATGGTAAAGAGATTAAAAGCCAAAACGACCTTATGGGCAAACTTGGGTATATCATTGATATTCCCGCGGGGTTTGACTATCTTACGGCGGGCGAATACCTTGAATTTTTGACCAGCCCGATGAATCTTTCAAAAGACGAGCGCGCCACCCTGATTTCCGCCACCCTTACGCTTGTTAATCTTGACAGCGCCAAGGATAAGCGCATCAAAAAGTTTTCGCGCGGGATGAAACAGCGCCTTGGTATCGCGGCGGGGCTTGTGTTTGACCCCGAGGTTATCATTATGGACGAGCCGTCAAGTGCGCTTGACCCCGAAGGCCGCCTTGAAGTTTTGAAAATCATTGAAAGCCTTAAATCGCGTGGCAAAACCATCCTGCTTTCAACGCACATCCTAAACGACGTTGAACGCATTTGTGACCGCATTGGCCTTATGGTTGGCGGGCAAATCGTTGTTGAGGGCAACACGCAAGAGATTATGAACAAATACGCCGAAAGCGCGATTGTTGTAGAGTGCCCCGCTGACGTGCGCGAGAACCTTAAAGAGGCCTTAATGTCGCTTGATTTTGTAACCGACGTGGCGGCAGCGCCAATGGGGCTTGAAATTAAATACGCCGATGGCGCCAAGCAAAAGGTGTTTGAGGCCGTTTCGGTTATGTGCCCGCTTGTTACAAGCATCCACGTAAAA
This sequence comes from Acutalibacteraceae bacterium, assembly GCA_963602035.1. Lineage (GTDB taxonomy): Bacteria > Bacillota > Clostridia > Christensenellales > UBA1242 > UMGS2070. Next base: position 3,169 of record CAVCHC010000007.1, read on the forward strand.
AAGGCGTCGATTGAAGACATCTTTATATTTGAAAACGCCAAGGAGGTTAAATAGATGGTTTTTAACGCGTGTTTAAAGAAAGATTTTAAAAGCCTTATGCGCGAAAAAAAGGGCTGGGGAATACTTGGCATATCGCTGTTTTGCGTTTTGATGTCAATACTATCGGTGCTGATGCTAAGCATGCTTAACGATAGTGGCGCGGCTGATGAACTTGGCGAACTTTCGGCGCTGTTTGACAAAACGTATATGTCAAGCACCACGCTGTTTATGTCAATGATTGGCACGTATGGCGTTATATTCTTTATCGTGTTTACGTGCACGATGATAACCAAAGAACTTAAGAACCGCCAGTGGATATTGCCCATTAATGCGGGGATAAAGCCAACCGAATTGTTTTTGTCTAAGATTGTTTCGTCGATAGTTTGGATAACGCTTGGGCTTGTTGTGGCGTTTGTTATCCACCTTATGTTTACCGTTTCAGCGTGCAGCGCGGCGGGCGTTGGCGTTGGCAAAATTCTGCTTAGTTACCTTTTTATGTGGCTTTATATCGTTATGCTTATTTCAATCGTACACTCGGTTAACTTTATGACCAAAAAGACGTGGCCGGGCGTGGTTGTTGCCCTGTGCCTTGTTATGCTTTTGCCAGACATCTTTTATGCAATCAAAATCGGGTCAACTAACCTTGAAGCGTGGACGCCACTTGTTTGGTATAGCGACTGTATCGGCAACCTTACATTCAATTACAGCATTTGGCAGGTTTTAACCCAAGCGCTTATCTTTGTTGGTGTGACCGTTGGGCTGCCCCTTATCGCCCTTAGTTGCAATAAGGTCAAAGCCGCAAAAGAATAATATAAATTTAATCACTTTTAAAAATTAACAAATAAAAAAGATACTTTACATTAGTTATTTCTAACATAAAGTATCTTTCTTTTTTTAATGAAATTTGCTCTCATCCCCTCGCAATGACAAGGGGCTCACATAGGCTTTTTGAGATAACACTATAATTTCAGCAATATTTCAACTTTAAACTTTAAACTTTAACGATGGGATTGCCACGCTTCGCTCGCAATGACAAGCAGCTTAGGCTTATTCAGCGGCGCCGTCGGCTTCGTCTAAAAGGCGGTTGTATTCAGCGAATACGGCGTCAATGATGGCGTCGTCAAGTTCGATTTCAAACTTGTCTTCCCCGTCGTTGCCACGAGTAACTTTAAAAACCAAAGCCTCGTCTTCTTCCATACCCTCTAAAAGCTCAACTGGTTGCAAAATGGCGTAGAAATTGTTTTGGTACGCAATGCCCGCAACCTCAACAAAATCAACCTCTTCACCCTCTGCGCTTACAAGGGTAACAACGTCGTCTTCGTCGTTGGCCATATGGTCAATAGATTCAGGAACGTTTTTGTTTAAATCTTTTTCACTCATAATTGTTCTCCTTTTTGGCATTTTAAAGTTGCCCAACTTAGTTTTTTGGTTTGTCTAGATAGGTTTGCAAAATGATGGTCGCGGCCACAGCGTCAACAAGATTTTTACGCTTTTCGCGGCGCACATTACCCTCGATAAGAATACGTTGGGCTGAAACAGTTGTAAGCCGTTCGTCAACAAAAACGATAGGCACGTCACAAATCTTTTTAAGCTCGTCCGCAAACTGATTGACCATATCAACGCTTTGCCCCGCCGACCCGTCCATTTTAAGCGGCTTGCCTATAACAATGGTATCGCATTCAAGGGTTTTAGCAAGGTCTGCAAAGTGATAAACATCGGCCTTTAAAAACTTGCGCGTATACACCTCATAAGCGCTTGCGATAATGCCAAGCGGGTCACTTGTTGCAACGCCAATTCTTACCGTGCCAATATCCAGCCCCAACTTTTTCATATGCTCTCCTTAGATATAATTTACCATAAAAAAACAAGTTAGTCCAACGAATTGGGCTAACTTTTTAAATTTAGAGAACTATTTTGTACTCTTTTTGGCTTTATCAATGTTTTGTTTGATGTCTTCAATTTTGTCTTCAACTAAGTTAGTCCCTTTTTTGACATAGTCCGCAATGGTCTTGTTTTTAGTTGTTATAATGGCACCAACGGCCACACCTGCAAGCATCGAACAAAAACAACAGCCTAAAAATTCTTTCATAAGCCCTCCCTTTTTTAAGTTAAACCCAATCGCGCGTTTGCATTTAACTTACCCTTAGTTTCCCCACTTTTCGACAAAATATTCGTTAGAGGTAAAGTTTAAAGTTTAAATATTGCTGAGATTAGTATTGTTATTGCTCGCGTCCTATAAAAATAATTATTTTGCGCGAATTTTTGACAATTTTGAATTTTTTTGCGCAATTTAATTTAACTAACAAAAAAATACCTTACGCCTAAGCATAAAGTATTTTAAGTTGATTATTTTATTTAGCACTTAATAAAATTAGTTTTGGCCTTCGTCATTAAGTTTTTTAAGCGCGCCCGAGATGGTTGATTTAAGATTGTCAATTGAGTTAAAGATAGCGTCTTCGTCTTGGTCTTCGTCAATATCACGCGTGAAAACTTCTAAGGTTTTGGTAACGGTACGCTTAGTTTTTGCGCCGCCAACCGTATTGTTGTCTTCACTCTCAGCGCCCATTGGTGCGTTAGTTTTAACCATAAGCGCTCTTTCGGCCTCTTCTTTTTCAAGGTTTTCGGCCTCGGCTTTAAGTTCGTCACTTAAATCGTCATCATCGTCATCAAGGTCGTCTTCGTCAAGGTCAGTATCTTTAATTTTAGACTTTTTTACAGGTTTTTCTTTTTTGATTTTAACTGGCTTTGGTTCAGGCTTTTCTTCAACCTCGGCTTCCTCAATTTCGGCGTTATCGTTGCTTGCGATGCGGATGGCCTTGTATTTTTCAGGAACCGCGCCTTGGGTTTTGATAAAGAAACTGTCAAGGCAATCGCGAATTGCGTCTTCAACCAAAAGGATTGAATAGTTTTTGCTGGTTGGGATTTTTCCGCCAAGTTCGCGCTTTAACTGGTCAACAGTTATTGAATAAAGTTCGTCAAAATTTTTGCCCGTCATAAGTTTGGTTGCAACGCTTGCGCACGCGATGGTAACGGGGTTGCCATAAACTTGAAAACTTGCCTCGGTCACCGTGTCGCCCTCGATAGCGGCGTAGATTTTAACAATGTCGCCGCACGCCTTGTCTTTCACTTTGCCAACGCTGGTTGCGCCCTTGATTACGCCAACGTTAGATGGGTTATAAAATTCTTCTAAAAGTTTGTCGGTATACATATTACAATTCCACCTTATTCTTATAAATTCTTACGGCAGAAACACTTCTTACCTTTTTAACGGCCTTATAGATAGCCCCAATCGCGAAGTCGATTTCTTCTTGCGTTGTGTCTGGGCTGATGCTGAAACGAACAGAGTTTTGAACGACGTCTTGCTCTAACCCGCACGCAGCAAGGCTTGGGCAGGCTTTAAGCTCATTTGACGCACACGCAGAGCACGTTGCGGCGCTTACACCAAGTTTATCAAGGGCATAAACGACAGACTCACCCTCGGCGCCCTCAAACGAGATGTTGATGTTAGAAAGCAGCCTTTGAGTTGGATGACCATTAAGCGTGATGTTATGCACCTTTTCGCTTAGTTGTTTTAAGAAATATTTTCTAAGCGCTTTAAGACGCTTGTTGTTTTCGTCATAGTTTTCAGTAGCGATTGTAACGGCCTTGCTAAGTGCCGCTATGCTTGGCACGTCGGCAACTGGCTCGCCGCTTAAAATGTCAGCAATTTTGGTGCCTTTTTTAACATAAAGCACGCCAACACCCTTTGGCGCAAAAATCTTGTGCCCAGTAAGGGTTAATGCTGAAATGTTCATCTCGTGAACGTTAAATGGAAGCGCGCCAATAGCGTACGTTGCGTCAGTATGGAACGGAATTTCGTTAAGCTTAGCAAGCTCAGCAATCGCGCGGATAGGCTGAATCGTGCCTACGTCGCCATTTGCGCTTTGAATTGAAATCAGGATGGTTTCAGGCCTTATCGCCTTAACAAGTTCGGTATAGTCAACCACGCCGAAATTGTCAACCGGAAGATAGGTCACGTCAAACCCCTCTTCTTCAAGCGCGTGGCAGGCCTTTAAAACTGATGGGTGCTCTACCATACTTGTAATAATATGGTTACCCTTTGACCTGTTTGCGCGCGCAATGCCTTTAAGCGCCCAGTTGTTGCCCTCAGTTGAACCTGAGGTGAAATAGATTTCGCTTGCAGATGCGCCGATGGCTTTGGCGATTTTAGCACGTGCGTCTTCAAGCGTTTGTTTTGCTTGCCTTCCTTGCGCATACAAACTTTCAGCGTTGCCAAAATTGTCATTAAGGGCTGAAAGCATCTCGCGATAAACTTCACCGCTTATTGGAGTTGTTGACGCAAAATCAAGGTAAACATTAGTGATTTTATCCATAAGTTTTCTCCTAATCGTTTTATGGCTTTATTTTATCACCAAAGCGCGCTCGTGTCAACGTTTAGAAAAATAAAAAAAGGGCTTTTGCCCTTAATTTTGCGAATTTAAGCGGTTTTTTAGGTCATTTGCGGTGCAAAAACCCATAAAACGCGCAATTTCTTGTCCGCCTTTGAAAATAGCGATGGTAGGAATTGACTCTATGTTATGCTCAATTGACAAGCGTCTGTTAGCGTCAATATCGCATTTAGCAAAGATAAATTTGTCACTAAGTTCATTAGCGACCTGCTCAAAGTTTGGCGCCATCATTCTGCATGGGCCGCACCAGTTTGCCCAAAAGTCAACAACAAGCGGTTTATCTTGGGTTGAAAGGTCTTTAAAATTTTCTTGCGTCAATTTTTCCATAATACGCCTCCTTATGCGCTATAAAAACCCATTTTAGGTTTGTTTTTGTTTTTAATATCGTCCATAACCGATTTAAGATGGTCGGTTACATACGCGCGGTCAATGTTGATGTCAATAACTGGATGCAGCCCCGTTGCGTTAAACGAAATGTCTTCAACAAGCGCCTCCATAATCGTATGCAAGCGGCGCGCACCGATGTTTTCAACGTTTTTGTTTTCAAACACGGCCATAGACGCGATTTCGTCAATGGCATCGGCCGTAAAGTTAAGGTTGATGTTATCAACGCCCAAAAGCGCACTGTATTGCTTGATAAGCGAGTTTTCAGTGTCCGTTAAAATGCGGATAAAGTCTTCTTTTTCAAGGCTTGAAAGTTCAACAATAACCGGAAAGCGGCCTTGAAGCTCAGGGATAAGGTCTTTAACGCTTGAAACATAAAACGCACCCGCGGCGATAAACAAGATATAATCGGTTTTGATGGTGCCGTATTTGGTGGTAACGGTTGAGCCCTCAACGATAGGCAAAATGTCTCTTTGGACGCCCTCACGGCTGACGTCGGCGCCGTTTGAGTTGCCCTTGCCCGCCACCTTGTCAATCTCGTCAATAAAGATAATACCATCTTGCTCAGCGCGCCTTAAAGCCTCGGTGTTAACCGCGTCGCCATCGATAAGACGGTCACTCTCTTCGTCAACAAAGCACTTGCGCGCGTCACGTACGCTAAGCCTTTTGCGCTTTTTAGGCTTAGGCAAAATCCCGCCAAGCATATCGCCGATGTTGATTTCCATACCCGCCATCCCTGGCATTATTGGCATAGATTTTGGCTCGTCAATAATTTCAACCTCGATGGTTTCGTTATCAAGTTTACCGCTGGTTAAATCTATCAAAAGGCGCTGCTTTAAAACCTCGTCTGGCGTGTCGGCATTTTTGGCCTTAATGGCGGGCATCATCGCCATAGCAATACGTTCATTAGCGATGGTGTTTGCCTTAACTTTGACCTCTTCAAACTTTTCTTTTTTAACCATTCGCACGCTGGCCTCAACCAGGTCACGAATCATCGATTCAACGTCGCGCCCAACATAGCCAACCTCAGTAAATTTGGTGGCCTCAACTTTAACAAAAGGCGCCTTAACAAGTTTAGCAAGCCTACGCGCAATCTCGGTTTTACCGCAGCCCGTTGGCCCCTTCATAATGATGTTTTTTGGCGTTATCTCTTCGCGCAGTTCTTCGCTTAACTTACTTCGGCGATACCTGTTTCTAAGCGCGTTCGCAACCGCCTTTTTGGCCGCGTTTTGGCCGATAATAAATCTGTCAAGTTCACTGACTATCTGTTTTGGTGTAAGTTCCATATTACTCTCCTTTAAGTTCCCGCATAGCACGCAATGAGTATTCAAGTTTGCGTTGTTGTTTATCCCGAATGTCGCTTTCAAGCGGCGCAAGTATGCCAAAATTGGCGTTCATCGGCTGAAAGTTGACGTTTGGCGTTACCAGATATGTTGTTATCGCGCCAATCATTGTTTTGGTGCTAAGATTAAGCGGCGCGCGGCCATTAAGTTTGTTTGCAAGGCTAATGCCCGCAACCAGCCCGCTCATCGCGCTTTCAACGTACCCCTCAACGCCCGAAAGTTGCCCCGCGATAAAAAGCGTGTCGTGCCCCTTAACCGAAAAGTCTTTGTTTAAAAACTTTGGCGCGTTTATAAAACTGTTGCGGTGCATAACGCCGTATTTGATAAACTCCGCCTGATGCAAGGCTGGTATTAGGCTAAACACGCGCTTTTGCTCACCAAACGTTAGGTTGGTTTGAAAGCCAACAAGGTTATAAAGGCTCCCCTCGGTGTTTTCTTTTCGCAGCTGAACAACCGCGTACGGGCGCTTGCCACTTTCATCACGCAGTCCAACGGGGCGCAATGGGCCAAACCGAAGGCTGTCTTTCCCGCGAGCGGCCATAACCTCGATAGGCATACAGCCCTCAAAAATCTCGGCCTTTTCAAACTCGTGCAGCTTGGCACGTTCGGCCAAAACCAGCGCGTCAACAAACGCGTCATACTCGTCTTTGTTTAGCGGGCAATTGATGTAATCGCTTTCGCCTTTATCGTATCGCGCGGCCGTGAACGCCTTGGCCATATCTATCGTAGCGCCATCAATAATTGGGGCGGACGCGTCAAAAAAGTGCAAGTTATCTTCGCCCAAAAACGCGCTTAAAGTTTGGCTTAACGCGTCACTGGTAAGCGGCCCCGTTGCGATAATCGTGTTTTCAGGCGCAAACTTAGAAACTTCTTTTGTTACAACCGTTACGTTTTTTAGCGCGCGAATAGTTTTGTCAACCAGCGCGCTGAACTTATCTCTGTCAACCGCAAGCGCTCCTCCCGCTGGCACGGCGCACTGTTTGGCAAGCCTAATAATCAGGCTGTCAAAATGCTCCATCTCGGCCTTTAAAAGCCCGCTGGCCGTTTTAAGGTCAGTGGATTTTAACGAGTTGCTGCACACGATTTCGGCAAGCGTTTGTTGGTGGTGCGCGGGCGAAAACTTAATCGGTTTCATCTCATAAAGCGTGACGGCGACGCCGCGTTTTGAAAGCTGATACGCCGCCTCACATCCCGCTAAGCCGCCACCAATTATTGTTACGTTTTTATTATTGAGCGTTGTCACTCGTTTCCTCCGCTTGTTCTTGCTTTATAGGCACTTTTTTTGAATAGTTACATTTTGGGCACTTGATGTATTTGTTAACTGAATAAATCTTCATTATCATATCTTCGCCGCAGGTTGGGCACTTTTCGCCGGCTGGCAAGTCCCAAGACTTCCAGTCACAATCAGGGTACCCCGTGCAGCCATAAAACACCTTGCCCGTTTTGGTTTTAAGTTGCTTAATATCCTTGCCGCATTTTGGGCACTTGCCATACGACTTCGTGTCTTCCATACGTTTAGTGTTGCGGCATTTAGGGAAATTTGGGCACGCCAAAAACTTGCCGTATTTACCCGTTTTGATAACCATATTCGCGCCGCATTTATCGCAGATAACGTCGCTTGGCTCGTCTGGCACGTGGTCAACATAACTGTCAGCAAGCGCGGCCTTTAACTCTGTTTCAAACCCGCCGTAAAAATCGCCAACAACGTCTTGCCAAACCTTTCCGCCAAGCTCGATGTCGTCAAGCTTGTTTTCCATATCGGCCGTAAAGCCAACGTCCATAATGTTAGGGAAAAAGCGGATAAGCATATCAACAACGCGCTTGCCAAGGTCAGTGGCTTTAAGCGCCTTACCCTCTTTTTCAACATAATCGCGCGAAAGCAAAACGTTGACCGTTTGCGAGTACGTGGCTGGCCTGCCGATGCCCTTTTCTTCCATCGCCTTAACAAGGCTTGCCTCAGTAAAGCGCGCTGGCGGCTTGGTAAACTTTTGGTCAGGTTTAAGCCCCGCCTCAATCAAGCGGTCACCCTCGTTTACGTTAGGAAGTTTGCTTGAAACCTCGTCGTCTTCGCTCTCTTCGGGCATATTGTTATAAATTACCGTATAGCCGTCAAAAATTGGCGCGCGGCCAGTTGCCTTAAATTTGTGGCCATTAGCGTCAAACTCGATGCTTAGTGAGTTATACGTGGCGTCGGCCATCTGGCTTGCAAGAAAACGCTCATAGATAAGCTTATAAAGCCTGTAAAACGGCTTGGCAATCTTGTCTTTAAGGCTTTCAGGCGTGCGGGCAAGCGTGATAGGACGGATGGCCTCGTGGGCGTCTTGCGCGTCTTTTTTGTTTTTATAAACGCGGGCGGTTGATGGCAAATATTTGTCGCCAAACTTTTCGGTTATATAATCTTTGGCCATCTTTTGCGCCTCGGGTGACACACGTACAGAGTCAGTACGGATATAGGTAACAAGCGCTACCTTGCCTTCGCCCGCGATGTCAACGCCTTCATAAAGGCCTTGCGCCGTCTGGGTGGTTTGTTTAAGGCTCATACCAAGTTTGTTAAGTGCGTCTTGCTGCATAGAACTGGTGTTAAATGGCGCGCTTGGGTGAGACGCCGTTACGCTTTTTTTAACGTTTACGGCGTTAAAGTCTGCCCCCGTTACGTCATTTAAAATGGCGTCCATCTGCTCTTTGGTTTTAATTTTTTTGTCTTTTCCGTCAACCAAAAAGGCCTTAACTTTGTCTTTCTCGCCCTGTTTTTCAAGGGTGGCGATAAGCGTCCAGTATTCTTCGGGCTTAAAGTTTTCAATCTCGCGCTCGCGGTCAACAACCAGCCTAAGCGTTACGCTTTGAACGCGGCCAGCGCTAAGGTTGCCCTGAATTTTTTTGCAAAGTAAAGGCGACAATTTATAGCCCACAAGCCTGTCAAGAACGCGGCGGGCTTGCTGTGCGTCAACAAGGTTAATGTCAATAGGACGCGGGTTTTCAAGCCCCTTTTGAACGGCCGACTTGCTTATTTCGTTAAACATAATTCTTACGGGCGCCTTTTTATCAAGCCCCAAAACCGTGCTTATATGCCACGCGATGGCCTCTCCTTCACGGTCAGGGTCGGTTGCAAGATAAACGCCGTCAGCCTTCTTGGCCTCGCTTAGGATATAGTCAACCGTCTTCTTTTTGTCAGGCATAATTACGTAGGTGGGTTCAAAGTTTTTGGTTGTGTCAACGCCCATACCCTTTTCAGGCAAGTCACGAATATGACCCTTGGTTGCAACAACCTTATAGCCCGCGCCAAGATATTTTTCAACACTTTCTTTCTTGTTCGGGCTTTCTATAAAAACAACTTTCATATTTTCTCCTATTCGTTACGCACGCGCAGGCACTAAAATTGCTTTCGCGCACCTAACTTATATGGCTTAATTGTGTTACGCAGGTGCATAACTTATATAGTTTAGCAAATTAATTTCAGTTTGGCAAACTTATTTTAGCATAATAATTACCGCTTAGCTTTTTAATTATTCCTTTTATCTCCATTTGTGCAAGCGTTGTTACAAGAGTTTTGCCAAAAATGCCCGTCGCGTCGCCGATATCGTCGATATACATTTCTTCGTCGCCAATGGCGTTAATTATGGCCATTTCGTCAACCGAAAGCTGAATGGCGGGCTGAGCCGCATTGTCACGTGCGCGCGCGTCAATTTTAAGTTTGGTTAAAATTTGGTCAACGCTTGTGGTAAAGGTGTCAGGCATATTTTCAATCAGTTTGTTACAGCCTGCGCTGGTTTCGCTTGTGATATTTCCGGGGATAACAAACAGTTCGCGCCCCTGCTCAACCGCATCATACGCCGTGGCCGTGGCACCGCTGCGATAGCCCGCCTCAACCACCAAAACGCCAAGGCTTAGGCCGCTTATTATCCTGTTGCGCTCTAAAAACGAGTATTGCGTTGGCCGAATTTCAGGCGGATATTCGCTTACAAGCAGGCCGCCAAACTCAACGATTTGACGCGCGAGGTTGGTGTTGCTTGGCGGATAGATATAGTCAAGCCCGCACCCCATAACCGCTATCGTTGGCTTCTTAGCGTCAACGCCCGCCTGCGCCACGCACGAGTCAATGCCAAACGCTAACCCGCTTACGGGAACAAGGCTGTCAATCAGTTTTTTGGTGAAGCTGTCCGCCACGTCGCGGCCATATCGGCTTGGGCGACGCGTACCCACAATGCCAATGCTGGGTTTATCTAAAAGCGAAACGTCGCCGATAAGATAAAGCACATGTGGCGCGTCAGGGATATCGCGAAGGCGCGCGGGATAATTGCTGCTGGCTTGTGTTAGGCAGGCGATTTGAAACTTGTTAAGCTTTTTTAAGTGGTTTAACAGGTACTCGTCCGTTGCGGCGCTTTTCATCTTTGTTAGCATCGCGCAGGTCACGATTTTTGCGGCCGCGGCCTTGTTACTATCGCTGAAAATATCATAGATTTTGTCAATGCCGCAGGCTAAGTCAATAAGCGCGGTTCGCTTTTTAAGGTTAAGGCCAAAACTGTCAAGCCAGATATAATTTTTGTCAAGGTTATTTAACATTTTTACCTCTATAATTGTATTTTTTCGATGGTTCTAAACCCTATCGCCTCGGCAATATGGTTTGAATTTATGTTTTCGGCGCCTTCAAGGTCAGCAATCGTGCGCGCAACTTTAAGAATGCGGTTGTAACCCCGCGCGCTCATATGAAACCTTTCAAAAGCGGCCTCTAAAACCTGCTCGCTCTCTTTGTCAATCTGGCAATATTTTTTGATGTGTTTGGTTGTCATCTTGGCGTTGCAATAGATGTTTTCGCCCGCAAAACGCGCAAGTTGGATAGCCCGCGCAGCGTCTACCCTTTTTTTGACCTCAGCCGAACTTTCTTCGTGAGACTCTTGCGTAAGGTCATAAAATTTCACGCGGTCTACGTCGATTTTAAGGTCGATTCGGTCAAGAAGCGGCCCCGAAAGCTTGCCAAGATACTTAGCAATCGCGGTTGGCGAACAGTTACACTGTAACTCGCGCGAGCCATAGTTTCCGCACGGGCACGGGTTCATACTTGCAACCAAGATAAAGTTGGCTGGATACGTCACCGTTTTATTTGCGCGCGAAATGGTTATGCTGCCGTCTTCAAGAGGCTGCCTAAGGGTTTCAAGCGTCTGTTTGCTGTATTCAGGCATCTCGTCAAGAAACAAAACGCCGTTGTGCGCAAGGCTGATTTCGCCGGGCTTAGACTTAGACCCACCGCCCGTAAGCGCAACCGTTGTGGCCGTATGGTGTGGCGACCTAAACGGACGCGTGGTAACAACGCCCTTGCTTAAATCAAGCACGCCCGCAACACTGTGAATTTTGGTTATTTCAAGCGCCTCTTCAAACGTAAGGTCAGGCAAAATCGACGGAACGCACTTAGCAAGCATCGTTTTGCCGCTTCCTGGGGGGCCAACCATCAAAATATTGTGGCCGCCCGCCACCGCAATCTCCATCGCGCGTTTAGCCATAATCTGGCCGCGTACGCGTGAAAAGTCTTCAATCGCGCTGTCAGCCTCACAGTGCCACGTCTGGGTTTTGATAGGTTCGGCCGAAAGGGCGCCGTTTAAAAAGTCCACCACGTCCGTAAGACGCGAGAACGCAAAAACATTAATTCCGTCAACAAAACTGGCCTCTTTGGCGTTTTCTTCGGGGATGATAAACTTGTTTAGCCCCATCGCTTTGGCGCTTATCAAAACGGGCAAAAGACCAGTTACAGCCCTGATTTTTCCGTCAAGGCTAAGTTCGCCAACGATGATGTATTCGCCGTGCTTGTCGGTCTTTATCTGGCCGCTTGAAACCAGGATGCTTATCGCTATCGCAAGGTCAAACGCGGGGCCCTCTTTTTTGGTGTTAGCCGGCGCAAGGTTTATCGTTATCTTTTTGGCAGGAAAAATGTACGCGCTGTTTTTTATGGCCGACTGAACCCTTTCTTTACTTTCTTTAAGAGCAGTATCGGGCAAGCCAACAAGGTCATATTTAGGCAGACCATTGTTAATATCCACCTCAACCTCAATAGGAAATCCATCAAGCCCCGAAAGGCCAAAACTTTTAACAACACCAACCATACACTTCTCCTCAACACTTTTTCGGTTAATATTATCACAACTGCGCACTCGATTGCAACCGATTGATAAAATTTGTCAAATGTAAACAACAAAACAAGCGTACCCGCTTGTAAGTGAAAAGTGAAAAGTGAAAAGTGAAAAGAAATTGCTGGTGAATGCAGTTGTAATTTTGACAATGCTTAAAAACAAAAAACTCCTCACAAGGAGGAGCTTTTATGCTTTATTCGTATTACTATACATTTGGGGTATATTTTATGTTAACCCAATTTTTTATTCAACTGAGATGAGGTAATAATAAAGTGGTTGGCCGCCCATATGAACGTCAACTTCAAGGTCAGGATACTTTTCGGCAAGTTTTTCGGCAAGAGCGTTTGCCTCGGCCTCTTGAACCTCTTTACCATAAAACAGGGTTATCATCATACTGTCGTCAGTTATAAGCTTTTCAATCGTTTTTTCGCAGACTTCGTTAACGTCGGCGCCTTTTGCAACGATTTGCTTTTCGCCAAGGCCGATAATGTCGCCCTCTTTAAGCTTAAAGCCGTCAATGTTAGTTGACTTAACCGCAAAGGTAACTGAGCCCGTTTTCACCTGCCCCATTGCCTCTAAGATATTGTTTTTGTTTTCTTCAATATTAATCTCGGTGTTAAGCGCGATAACCGCCGAAATACCTTGCGGAACCGACGTTGTTGGGATAACGATAATGTTGCGCTTAGATAGGTCATTAGCAAGCTCGGCCGCTGGGATAATGTTTTTGTTGTTAGGGAACACAAACACGGTTTCGGCCGCAACTTGGTCACACGCCTTGGCAATATCCTCCGCGCTTGGGTTCATCGTTTGGCCGCCCTCGATAACGTGGTCAACATTAAGGTCTTTAAATAATGCAACCATCCCCTCGCCCACGCACACGCTAACCGTGCCGATAGGTTTAAGCTCAACTGGCTGGCTTTGAATTTTAAGTTGACGGTTTTGTTCAAGCATATTCTCAATCTTAACGCCGTTGATTTCGCCAAGTTTAAGCGCGCTTGACAATGCGATGCCAGGGTCATTTGTATGTACGTGCACCTTAATCAGGTTAAGGTCACCGATACAGATAACACTGTCGCCTATGCTCATAAGTTTTTCACGAAGCTTGTCAATATCGGCCTCGGTGGTCTTTTTATTAATATTGATAACAAAGAACTCGGTGCAGTACGCAAACTCAATGTCAGCAAGGTCGTTATAGTCAACCACCGCGTTTTGCATTGGGTTTTCGGTCACGGTGTCTTCACCAAAGTCCATCGTAAGCTCGCTTTCGTCACCCATCAACACCTTTAAAAAGCCGTTTAAGATAACAAGCAAGCCGCGGCCGCCCGCGTCAACAACGCCCGCTTTCTTTAAAACAGGAAGCAGGTCTGGCGTCATTTTAAGTACCTCTTCGCCGACGTCAATCGTGGCCTTTAAAAAGTCAACCATATCGTCTTGCTTTTTGGCGATTTTGATAGACTCATCCGCCATCATACGAATAACCGTCAAAATTGTGCCCTCTTTTGGGATGGTAACGGCCTTGTATGCAACGTTTGCTCCCTCTTTAAGCGCTTTGGCAAATGTTTTAGTGTCAATAGTTTTCTCGCTTACAACAACGCTTGAAAAACCCTTTAAAATCTGGCTGAGTATTACGCCCGAGTTACCGCGCGCGCCCTTTAAAGCGCCCTTGCTTACCGCATCTCCAATATCGTCAAGGTTGTTGGTTGTTACCATATTAACCTCGCGGATGGCTGAACGCATAGTAAGCGACATATTTGTGCCCGTATCTCCGTCCGGAACGGGATAAACGTTAAGCGAGTCAACGTAATCCTTGTTGCTTTCAAGCCAGTTTGCGCCGCTTATAACCATCTTTCTAAACTGCGCGCCAGTTATACTTTTACCCATAAAAAATTTTCTCCTAAATGTTAAGGCAGCAAAACAAGACGACCCCCGTCGCCTTATCCTTATTAAACCTTAACGCCAACTACATTAATATTAATAGAATCAACTATCATCCCCGTAAACTGCTCAACGTTATACTTAACCGAACGGCGCACTGATTCAGCAACGGCATTGATGCTTACGCCATACTTTAAGATGATGTCAAGGTCAACGTGAATACGGTCTCCTATTGTAAGAATTTTTATCCCACGGCTTTTGCCTAATTTTTTACCCTTGAAAATTTCGCGCAAAGTGTCACCAAATTTTCTGTTAACAAGGTCAACCACGCCGTAACAATCAAGCGCTGTGTGCTGCGCAACAAGAGCGATTGACTCATCAGTTACTGAAATCTTACCATATGAATTAATAGTATTAACGGCCATTTAATTCTCCTTTTATTTTGTCATAAAAACAGAAAAGGTTGCCCCATTTCGTTTATATATTACACCAAAACAAACCTTTTGGCAAGGTTTTTTAGCGCTTTTTCTTAATTTACATAAAATTATTGGCAAAAATGTTGGATAATTTGCAAAAAGTGTTGCTTTTTATTTTAAAATGTGTTATCATTGCAAATGTAATTTTGAAAGTGGAGGTAAACCTAATGAGTAGAGTTTGTAGCGTATGCGGAAAAGGCAAAATGTCAGGCCACACCGTAAGCCATTCAAATATTAAAACAAATCGCGTTTCTGTTCCTAATCTTCATAAAGTTGAAACCGAAGAAAACGGAAAAGTTACTCGTGCGTATGTTTGCACTAAGTGTATGAAGGGTTCTAAAAAAGACAGATAGTTTACTTCCGCCCTTTTAACTTGGGTTTAAGGCCGCTTGGCCTTATTTTTTTGTTTTGTTTAACGCAACTTTTGCGCGCGTTTTGTTTGCATACTTTTTCGTATTACTGTGAGTACATTTTTCAATCTTTTTTAAATCCCCTCTTGACACGTGCGCGCGGCCGTGTTATTATGAAAAAAAAGGAGTTTTTTATGGCTAGAATTTTTATGGGTGACGAAATCCCTGATAACGAAATATTAGATAAGGACGAAGACCGCGTTTATGCGCTTGAAATAGGAACAAAGCGCAGCATCTCTAAGATGATGAAAACGCACCTTAGAAAGTTTTTGGTTAACTGTTACAAAGACCCTCGCGAAATCTTAACGCTTGGCTCACTCCGTCCAGAAGACGAGATTATGGTTAACATCGCGCAAAACGAAAGCGCACAACAAATCATTGACAACATCTTTACGTTCACTATGTTTACGATTGCTAACGAACACGATATGCGCAACTTTAAGCTTTACAGCGACGTAAAGGAAGACTATTTAAGCACCCTTCAAATGACCCAAACGCTTTTGTCTTGGGAAGATGTAAGAAGCAAAAACGGCCGCGGCGGGTTTGTTTCACGTGAAAACGACTTTAACGTTGTTGTTACTATCGAAGAACAAAGCAAATAAGTAAGCGTTTGCCAAAATAAAAGGGCTACCCCAATCGGTAGCCTTATTTTATTGGTCTTTTTGTTTGTCTTTTATAAAAAGCTTTAAAAAACCTCCTATAACCTTTGGTGCCTTGATGCAAACAATTGTCATACCCGTGCCCTCCTGTCTACACCATATTATGCCGCCCCGCCAAATTGCGTCAAAACCACCCGAGCGGGCGGTAAGTTAAAAGTGAAGAGTGAAGAGTGAAGAGTGAAAAGAAATTGCCTGAATTACAATGTCATTACGAGGAACGAAGCGACGTGGTAATCCCCTTGTTAGAGGTACATACCCACATTGAATAAAACTCCGCCCCCTTGGGGGAGGGCCGACGCGTTAAGAAAAGTTGCCAGTGGCAAGTTTTTAGCCAAAGGCGGGAGCGCCCCAAGCGCGGTCAGACCGACAGGGGCCGAGGCACGAGGCGGAGGGGGTATAAAATCAACTTAAAAAAAGAAGATACGTTATGTTGGTAGATATCAACTAACATAAAGCATCTTTTAATTTTTATGGGACTTAGACCCCCTCTGTCCCGCTGCACCTCTACGGCTTGCGGAACGACCCTCCCCCAAGGGGGCGGAGGCTTACGCTGTCAACAACAAACAAATTAACAGCCACTTCTTTTCACTTTTCACTCTTCACTTTTCACTTATTGCTGCCCCGCAAGGGCGCAATTTAGATGTTTATCGCGTAGCCTTTAAGTTGGCGGATGGTTTTTTTCATATCGCGGCTGTCAAAAATTGTTTTGCCACTTACCATAATGTTAACGCCAAGTCGCCTTAAAACCTTGGCATTTTTGACGTTTACGCCGCCGTCAATGCTGATTAAAACAGACTTGCTCATCTCGCGAATTTCGGCCACTTTTTCAGCGCTACCCGGAATAAACGTTTGCCCCGTTGCCCCCGGCTTTACGCCCATAACCAAAACAACGTCCACCAGCCCCGACGCAACAAGGTCTTTAATCTTAATCGCTGGGGTTTGTGGGCTGATAGCAAGCCCCGCCAAAACGCCCTTAGATTTGATGCGCTCTAACACCTTTGGCAGGTCGCGCGTGGCCTCATAGTGCACGGTCAAGATGTCGGCGCCCGCCTTGATGTATTTGTCAATCTGCTCCTCAGGGTGCTCAACCATAAGGTGCACGTCAACGATAAGCGTGGTGTTGCTTTTAACAAAGTCAACCGTTTTTTCATCAAACGTGACGTTTTTAACAAACTTGCCATCCATAACGTCAAGGTGAACCAGCTGCGCCCCCGCCTTTTCAAGCGCGCGCAACGTCTTTTTAAGCTCAACCTTGTCTTGATAATTCGTTGCGATTATTGATGGAGAAATACGAATAATTCTAAACATTTTTATTCCCTCTTTTGCTTTTATTTTGTTTTTCATACTTAGGTTTAAGCCCCGCCAAACGCTGGTACGTAGCCAAGAATCTGTCAAACCTTGCGCGGTTAATTTTGCCCTCTTCAAGCGCCCTTAAAACGCCGCACTCATCCGTGGTTTTGTTAAGGTGATTGCAACTTTTATAGTCACACTCGCTAGCATACTTGTAAATATCTGGGTACGCCATCAAAAAGTCTTGCGCGCCAAGCCCCGTTAAGTCAAACACCGAAAAACCCGCCGTGTCTAAAACCAGCCCGCCAGAAAGCGAAAAAATTTCACTTCCCGTTGTTGTGTTTTTGCCCCGCGCAATCTTAGTAAGTTCGCCCGTTTTAAGGTTAAGGCTGTCATCAAGCGCGTTAATAAGCGTAGACTTGCCAACGCCCGACTGCCCCGCCAAAACCGTAATCTTGTTTTCAAAAAGGCCGCGAATTTCGTCAACATTTTCGCCCGTGACGCTGCTTACGCTAACAACGCGCACGCCAATCGGCTGATACTGCGCGCGGATTTCGTCAACATAATTTTCGCCCGTTTTGTCCCGCTTAGTCACGCAGATAATCGGCGTGATTTTTTTCTGCTCGGCCGCGATAATAAGTTTGTCTACCATCGCGAGGTCGGCCGCGGGCTCAACCGTCAGGCAAATAACAATCTGGTCAATATTGCTTACCCTTGGGCGCACCAACTCATTTTTGCGCGGATAAATGCTTAAAACGACCGTCTGCGCGGGGTCAAACTCAACCTCGTCGCCAACCAAAACCTTGTTTTCGCCCGATTTGACCTTGCTTCTTAGGTGACACGTATAAAACGCGCCATCGCTGCCAAACACGCGCGCCTGCCCAAGTGGCAATGAAAAAACCCGCCCGCGCATTAAATTCCGTCCTTTAAAACGCGGCGTTTAAGCTGCCCGCACGCGCCTTCGATATCGCTGCCAAGTGTGCGCCTTGTGGTTGCGCTTACGCCCTCATTTTTAAGCGCCTGCCAAAACCTGGTTTCGCGCTCTTTGCCAAGCGAATGCGTGTTACACTCTTTGTTAACGTTAACTGGGATAAGGTTGACGTGGCACGCTATCCCGCGCGTTAACGCCCTAAGCCTTAGCGCGTCTTGGTGCGTGGTGTTGCTTTCAAGCATAACGTATTCAAAAACAACGCGGCGCTTGGTTTTGTTGTAATAATACCTAACGGCGTCCATAAGTTCTTCAAGGCTGTACGCATTGGCTACTTTCATAAGGTTTTTGCGCGTTTCGTCAGTGGTAGCGTGAAGGCTTATCGTAAGCGTTATGCCAAGATTTTCGTCAGTCAGTTTGCGAATTTTATCCGCCAGGCCGCACGTTGAAAGGCTGATGTTGCGCTGGCTTATATTCAGGCTTTCTTTGCTTGAAACGGTTTTGATAAACTTAACAACGTTGTCAAAATTGTCAAGCGGCTCGCCACTTCCCATCAAAACGATGTTGGTTATCTTGCGGTCTTCCTTCGTTCCGCCAAGAAACTGGTTTACACACAAAACCTGCCCCAAAATCTCGCCTGAGGTGAGGTTGCGGATAAGCCCGTCAAGCCCCGACGCGCAAAACGAGCAGCCCATCCTGCACCCAACTTGGGTTGAAACGCAAAGCGTGTAGCCGTATTTATACTGCATCAAAACGCCCTCGATAAGCTCGCCGTCGCTTAGTTCATACAAAAACTTAATCGTGCCATCGCGGCTTTCAAACTTGTTGCGAATTTTAACCGGACGCGCGATAAACTCTTGCTTTAACGCCTCGCGAATGTCTTTGGGGATGTTGGTCATCTCGTCAAACTCAACATAATTTGTGCCCCACAAAAAAACCTGCTCAGCGCGAAAACGTTTAAAGCCGCGCGCCTCAAACTCGTCTTTAAGTTCTAAAAAATTGTAATCTTGAAGTATCTTCATATTTTCCTTTTGACCTTCTTACGGTCACATATTCTCATTCTGGCCTTAAACTAAGGCCGCTTATTTAATTTTGGCCTTGAATTGATTAATTAAAGCCACTTATTTATCTTTACCATTAAATTTTAATTAAGGCTACTTGCTTTATATTTTTAAGTAAAAATTGCTCAACCTTTGTTAAGTACGCTTAAAAACCTGCTCAATTTTTGTTAAAAAGAACGCTTAAAATCTACTCAACCTTGGTTGATGCGAACTCGCCAAAAATCTGCCCCGCGCTTAACTTTCGTCCGCCAACAAGGGCTTTTGCGTCAACCACTTTTCCGTTAGGCAACTGCATTTTAACGATTTCAACAACCCCAAAGCCGCACTGAACAAACACGCCCGCCTTCGCGCTGGTTGGGGCAATAATCGTGCCTGGTTTTTCGGCGGTTGAGGCAATATCATCCCGTACGCGCGTCTGGTAAATCTTAACCGCCTCGCCGTTTAAGCTGGTGCGCGCGATAGGGTCTGGGTTAGCGCCGCGAACAAGATTGTGCACCTGTTTTGCGGTTTTGTTAAAGTTGATTGAGCAATTAAGTTTGGTCAGTTTGGTTGTAAACGTTGCGTCGTTTGAAATCTGTTTAGTGCGCGTAACGGTGCCCTTTTCAAAGTCGTCAAGCGTTTCAAGCAAAAGCTTTGCGCCAAGCCCCGAAAGACGCGCCATAAGTTCGCCCGAAGTCTCGTTTTCGCCAATTTCCATTCGGCCGACCTTTAAAATGTCACCCGTGTCAAGCCCCGCCTCGGTTTGCATAATGGTTACGCCCGTCACACTTTCGCCGTCAATAACCGCCGTTTGAATAGGCGCCGCCCCGCGGTATTTAGGAAGCAGCGACCCGTGGACGTTGATTATCCCAAAGCGCGGAATGTCAATAACGGCCTGGCTTAAAATCTGGCCATAGGCGCACGTTACCATAATGTCTGGCGCCAAAAGTTTTAAATCGTCAAGCCCATCGCGTGAGATTTTTTCGTAGCTTAGAACCCTAAGCCCCGCGTGAGTAGCAAACTCTTTAACCGCGCAAGGCAACACTTTGTGCCCGCGCCCCGCCTCAGCATCGGGCTGGGTAACAACCGCCAAAACCTCGTGATGACTTTCAATCAATGCCCTTAAACTTTCAATCGCGAAATCGGGCGAACCTAAAAATATAACTCTCATTATTTCCTCTTTTTATCCTTTTTTTGTTGGGCTTTTGCGGCCTGTTGCTCTTGCATACGGTCAATAAACAAGATGCCGTCAAGATGGTCACACTCATGACAAATCGCCTTGGCCTCATAGCCGATGTACGTGTTTTTTTGAGGCACGCCAAAACGGTCAAAAAACTCAACCTCAACCTTGTTTGGCCTAATAACCTCGCCCCACTCGCCGGGCAACGACAAGCACCCCTCTTCAACAATCTTGTTTACGCCCGACTGTTTAACAATCACCGGGTTGATAAATTCAAGATACCTTTTGCCCGTATCAACAACGCAAACGCGCTTTAAAACGCCAACTTGAATAGCGCTTAGCCCCGCTCCCTTGGCCTTATACATAGTATCGCGAAGGTCGTCAAGCAAAACGCCAAGCCGTTCGTCAAACACGTCAACCGCCTTGCTTATCTTTCTAAGCGTGGCCTCATCTTGCGGATATTTAATTATTGTTCTTATTGCCATTTTAACTCCATTTTTTATTAGCCATGTTTGGTCACGGCCATATTAATATATATTATAGCATAACTTTATGCGCGCGTGCAAGAGGTTTATTATTAACTTAGATTTTGTGGGTTAATCTCAACAAAACTAAGTGTTGACGCGTTTTTACACTCGTCAAGGCAGGCAAAAACGTAGTCTTTAAGTTCTTTCGTGCCTTTAAGCGTCACGCGCATCAAGATTTGATACCTAAACTTGTTTTGAATGCGGCCGATGGGCGACTTCATAACGCCAAGATAAATCATATCGGCCTGGTGCCCCTTTTGAAAGGCCTGCATTTTTTCATAAAGCAGTTTGGTTTGGTCACGCACTTCGTTTTCGTTTTCGCCGCTTATAAGTATTCGTAATATCGTTGCAAATGGCGGAAAGGCCGTCACTTCGCGCGTGTTGGCCTCTTTTTTATAAAACGCCTGATAGTCATAGTTTGACGCCATTTTATAGATATAATGACGCGGGCTGTACGTCTGCAAAACTATCTCGCCCTGCTTGTCTGCGCGCCCCGCACGCCCCGCCACCTGCGTTATAAGTTGAAAGGTTTTTTCGCACGCTTTGAAGCTTGTTTGGTGAAGGCTGACGTCGGCGTCAATTATGCCAACCAAGGTGACCTGCGGAAAGTCGTGGCCTTTGGCTATCATCTGGGTGCCAACCAAAATCTGCGCCTCGCCACTTCGAAACGCGTTAAGAATTTTAAGGTGACTGTCTTTGGTTTGGGTGGTGTCATTGTCCATCCTTAAAACCTTAATGCTTGGAAAAAGCTGGTTAAGTTCTTCAACAACCTTTTGCGTACCAAGCGCGCCCTGTTTGATGCTGGTTGACCCGCAATTTGGGCAGACGTCAAACACCTTATATCGGTTGCCGCAATAATGGCATTTAAGCGCATTTTCAGCGCGGTGATACACCAAACTTACGTCACAATCTTGGCATTTAGCCACCCAGCCGCACTCTTTGCACATCATAAAAGACGCATACCCGCGGCGGTTTAAAAACAGCATTGCTTGGTTGCCCTCAGCGATGGTTTTTTCAAGCTTGTTTTCAAGTGCACGCGAAAAAATGCCCGTGTTCCCCGCGCGAATTTCGGCGCCCATATCAACGATGGTAAGCGGCGGCATAGGCTTAGCATTAACGCGCTGCTTCATTTCAAGCAGTTCGTATTCGCCCGTAACGGCCTTATGAAAACTGTCAAGCGACGGCGTAGCGCTTCCAAGTACCAACGCGCACTCATTGTTTTTGGCGCGGCATTCAGCCACCTCGATGGTGTTATAACGCGGGTGAGACTCGCTTATATACGACCCGTCGTGCTCTTCGTCAATGATGATAACGCCGATGTTTTTAAGCGGCGCAAAAATGGCAGAGCGCGCCCCGATAACGATTTTGGCGTCGCCCAGCAGTATGCGCTTCCACTCGTCAAACCGCTCGCCCGCCGAAAGGCCGCTGTGAAGGATGGCAACGCTGTCACCAAACCTCGCCCTGAAATTGCCAAGTACCTGCGGCGTCAGGCTGATTTCAGGCACCAGCATTATGGCGGTTTTGCCCAGCTCGATTTGGCGCTTGATGATGTTGATATAAACCTCGGTTTTTCCGCTTCCCGTAACGCCAAACAAAAGGTAGTTTTTAGGGCAACTTAAAACGCGGTCAACAACGCCCTGTTGGGTTGGGGTAAGCGTAATATTTTTGGGCGCAATAAGGTTAGCATTTTTGTATGGCCGCCTGAACGTTACGCGCTCGGTTGCTTTAATTATGCCCTTGTCTTTAAGCGTTTTTATGGCCGCGCCGAACTGCTTGTTCATCTCAATTTGGCCGCACACGCCCTTTTCTAAAAGCATACTTATCGCGCCGATTTGGCTTTTGGCGTTTGGTTTAAGCGTGCTTAAATACTCTTTGGCCTGCGCGTCGTCAACAAGACTAAGTTCAACCTTAACAAGGTCTTTAACCTTACCGCTTCGCATCTCGCTTGGAAGAAAAAGCCTGAAACTGTCTGAAAGGCCAATGTGATAATTTTCAAACATAAAATCGGCCAGCTTAAACTGGTCATCACTTATAACGGCGAAATTTTCAAGCGGCTTTAAGATGGGTTTAAGCTTGTGGCTTACTACGTCCGTCGTGTCACAAACCTGCGTCACAATGCCCTCAATAAAGCGGTTGCCAAACGGAACCAACACCCTATACCCGCGCGAAACCAAACAATCATCGGGGATGATATAGTCAAAAACCTTGTCAACCTGACTGCTTGCGATATCAACAATTACGCGTCCAAACATAAAATCTCCTTGATTTTATTATACCTTTTCATCGCCAAATCTCAAAACCATTTTAGTTACTTTTTGGTTTTTGTATAATAAAAAAGACCCGAAATCGGGTCAAGTTGGCTTAACTTAATTAACTATTTGCGCTCGGTTTTAACGATGGTGTATTTGCCTTCATAAAACTCGCGACTTGCGTATTCAATAGGCTTAATTTTTTGGTTGTTCGCAAAAAACTCTGGCTTTTCAAGCAGCAATTCTTTCGCGCGCTTAGTAACAACCGTGCAAAGCGCATAGCGACTGCCGGCCATATCAATAACTTTTTCAATAGGTGGGTCAATAAATGCCATAAAATCTCTCCTAACAAATATTTACATTCCTATTATACCCCACCCCGCCCCAACAAATCAAGTATTTTCGCAAAAATTTTTCACAAGAATTTAAATCCCCCCAAACACGCACATTTTCTTAATAAGAGGATGAATAAAACATTAAAAGCGAAGCCATCGCCCCCTTGGGGGAGAATGGTCGAAGTGGAGCGCAGAGCGACACCAGACAGAGAGTGTATAAAATCAATTTAAAAAAGTGATAAGCAACTTATTTTTCACTTTTCACTCTTCACTTTTAACTACCAAGCGCAGCGCTGGTTTACTGCTCTATCATATTCAGGAATTCTTGTTCGGTAAGGACTTTGATGGCAAGGGCGTGGGCTTTGTCAAGCTTGCTGCCCGCGTTTTCGCCGGCTAAGACGTAATCGGTGGTGCGGCTGACGCTGCTCATCACCTCGCCGCCGTTGTTTTCGATAAGTTCGCTGGCCTCGTTGCGTTTAAGGGTAGGCAGCGTCCCGGTTAAAACAAACTTTTTGCCCGCAAGGCGCAGCCCCTCGGCTTGCTGCTTGCCCGCGCTGATTTTAACGCCGACTTCTTTAAGGCTTTCAATCTCTTTGATGTTATTTTCGTCTTTAAAATAGTGCACGATATAGTTCGCCGTAAGCGCGCCGATGTCGTTCATTTCGGCCAGTTCGTCGTGGGTTGCGGCCATCAATTTTTCAAGCGACTTAAAGCGTGTTGCAAGTTGTTTGGCCGTTTTTTTGCCGATATTGTCTATGCCAAGCGCGAAGATAAAACTGTCAAGGCTTGGCGACTTGCTATCCCTAAGGCCTTTAAAAAAGTTATCAATCTTTTTGTCTTTAAAGCCGTCAAGCGCGCTAAGTTCGTCGTGCGTTATCTTATAAATATCGCTAAAATGCTTAACGCCGTGAGTTGCCACAAGCGCCTCAATCGTTTTGCGGCTTAGGCCAACGATGTTCATCGCATCGCGCGAAACAAAATGCGTCAGGCGCTCTATTATCTGCTTGGTGCACCCGTCGTGGTTAGGGCAATAAAGGTCGGCGTCGGTTTCAATAAGCCCCGCGCCGCACACTGGGCACGTGGTAGGTTTTTCAATCGGCGTGCTGGTGTTGTATTCCTCCGCAAGCGCCAAAATCTCGGGGATAACCTCGTTGCTGCGCCTTAAAAATACGCGGCTGCCGATTTTGACTTTTTTGCGCAGAATGTCGTTATAGTTATTAAGCGTCGCGCGTTTTATCGTCACGCCCGCAAGTTCAACTGGTTCAAGTTCGGCAACGGGGGTAAGTTTGCCCGTACGCCCCACCTGCCACGTCACTGAGTTAAGCATCGTGCTGGTTTCTTCGGCCTCAAACTTAAACGCCACGCACCCTCGCGGGAACTTGGCCGTTGCGCCCAACTCTTCCCTGACCTTCATATCGTTGATTTTGATAACCATACCATCAATCAAGATGTCAAGTTTGTTGCGGTTAAGGCCAACCACCGAAATAAGCGATTTGACCTCTTCCATCCCGTGCGCAATCTTGAAAAAGTCGCCAACGAAAAAGTTGTTTTTCTTTAAAAAGTCAAGGATATCTTCTTGCGTGTGGATAACCTCGCCCTCGATATAGTTAATGTTATACGCAACAAAATCAAGGTTGCGCTTGGCCGTCTCTTTTGGGTCAAGGTTGCGAATGGCGCCCGCCACCGCATTGCGCGCGTTTTTAAGCGGCTCGGTTGTGGTTTTGTTAAAGCGGTCAAGTTCGCTTAGCTTCATAACGGCCTCGCCCTGAACCATCACCTCTTTGTCAAACGGGATTGAAAGCGGCACCGTGCGGATGGTTTTGACCTGCTCCGTCACGTCCTCGCCCACCGTGCCATTACCGCGCGTTGAGGCCTCGATAAGCCGCCCGTGGTTATACAAAAGCGAAAGATTAAGGCCGTCAAACTTATACTCAACGCTGTACGTTGGGTCATAGGTCATTATGTTTTCGTTACGCTCTTGCCACTCATCAAGCGCGCCAAAAGACTGCGCCTTGTCAAGACTGAAAACCTTGTGCGTGTGCACTATCTTTTTAAACGCCGAAATAGGCTCGCCCCCAACACGCTGGGTTGGTGAGTCAGGCAAAACCACGCCCGTCTTGCGCTCTAAGGCAACAAGTTCGTCATAAAGCGCGTCCCACTCTTTATCGCTTATAAGCGGGTTGTCAAGCGTGTAATAGGCATAGCTGTAACGGTTGATTTCCGCCACCAATTTTTTCATTTTTTCAAGATTGTCCATTTTGTTTTCCTTTTTTAATCATTGCTAGAAATAAAGTTGAAAGTTTAAAGTTTAAAGTTAAAATACGGCCTTTTTGTAAAGTTGAAAGTTAAAAGTTGAAAGTTGAAATGCGGCTGAAAGATTATATGTTATAATCTATATTCGGCTGAGATTACCACGTCGGCCTATGGCCTCCTCGTAATGACAACTGCATTCCCCAACCATTTCTTTTCACTTTTCACTCTTCACTTTTCACTTAAACGTAAACTATGATAAAAACTTCACTGTATTTATGCATAACATATTGTTAGGTTCCTAGATAATTTCCAAATAGGATCCTAGATAATTTCCAAATTTGCGTATTTAAGTGAAAGGGTTTTGATGCCGACCGAGTTAAACCTGATGGTAACAAACGCGCCTGCAAAATCGGTTACTGGCAACATCACCTCGCCCTCGCCAAAGTGTGGGTGCCGTACGCGGGTGCCCTTAACAAAGTCGCTAAACTTGTATTTGCCCGCGGGTTTAGGCTGGCTTGTGGCGGAAGCGGTTGCATTAAGCCCAGCGCCCGGTTTTAAGATATTTACCTTGCTAGCGGCGCTTAAAACCCTGTCTCGCCTATCCGCGCTTGAACGCAATTCGTTGATTTCAAGACGCGTGCGCGTAACTGGCGAACTGTCAAGGTCTTCGATATAGTCCATCGCGCTTTCTTTGATAAATCGTGACGGCGCGCAGTACTCGGTGCGCTTGGTTTCAAAACTGAAACGCGTGCGCGGGTGCGTAAGATAAAGCCGCTCTTTGGCGCGAGTGATGGCAACGTACATAAGGCGGCGCTCTTCTTCAAGTTCGTTTGGGTTAGCGCTTGTTATCGCGCGTGAAAGCGGAAACAGCCCCTCAACCAGCCCAACGATAAACACAACCTTAAATTCAAGGCCTTTGGCGCTGTGGATAGTCATAAGCGAGGTGAAATTGTTTTCGTCTTCAAGCGTGTCAATATCGCGCATAAGGGTGATGCCTTGCAAAAAGTCTTCAAGGGTGGCGCCAGCGTTGGCGTCTTCAAACTCTTTAACGGACGTAGCAAAATCGTCAACGTTTAGGCACTTGTTAACGTCGTCTTCGGTCTTGTTGCCGATGGCCTCTTTTATGCCCACCTTTTCGATAACAAATCGCACGAAATCATAAAGCCCCATACCTTCGCGCGCGGCGATTAGGTCATCAAAAAGCGCTTTAACGGGCGCAAGTTTTTTGTTAAGCGTATCCCCTAAATACTGCCCCTGCTGCATCAAATTAAACATACTTGTGTTGCCATCAAGCGCCAGTAGCCTAAGGTTATTTACCGTCACGTCGCCGATACCCTTTTTCGGGAAGCCCAAAACGCGAATGAACGCGTCATCGTCGGCGGGGTTAGAGATGATTTTAAGGTACGCAATCGTGTCTTTTACCTCTTTGCGCTCAAAAAACTTAAAGCCGCCGTAAACCTTATACGGAACGCCGTAAGTTATAAGCTTTTCTTCAAGCACGCGAGACAAGGCGTTAACGCGCATAAGTATGGCAAAATCGCGATAGTTATACCCGCCGTTTTGCACCAGCGATTTGATAGTGCCCGCAACGTATTCGGCCTCTTCAAGGTCATTATACGTGGTGTATTCTTCAACGCGGGCGCCGTCGTCATTACCAGTCCACAGGTTTTTGTCAAGGCGGTTTTGGTTGCGCTTGATAAGGGTGTTGGCGCGCTGAATTATCTTTTTGGTTGACCGATAGTTTTGTTCAAGCTTAAAGACCTTACAGTCGCGAAAATCTTTCGTGAAATCAACAACGTTACTGGCCTCGGCGCCGCGCCACGAATAAATGCACTGGTCCTCGTCGCCAACAACAAACACGTTGCCATACTTGCCCGCAAGCAGTTTAACAAGCAGGTATTGCGCCTCGTTGGTGTCTTGAAACTCGTCAACGTGGATGTATTTAAACTTGTCTTGAAAATAGTCGCGCACGTCGTCGCACGTCTTTAAAAGTTCGTACGTTTTGGTCAAAAGGTCATCAAAATCAAGCGCGTTGCAGCGCTTCATCTCTTTTTCATACTCGGTGTAACACGCGATGATAATCTCGCGCTTTTTGTCATACGGGATGAACTCGGCGTACTCCTCGGGCGACCTTAAATGGTTTTTGGCGTTTGAGATGTGCCACGCGATGGTATCAGCCGTCACGTTGGTTTCTTTCGATTCAAGCACGCGCTTAATTAGCCTTTCTTTTTCAACGTCGCCATAGATGGTGAAGTTTTTGGTGTAGCCAAGCCGCTCAATAAACCGCCTTAAAATGCGCGAACACATCGCGTGAAACGTGCACACCCACATCCCGTCAATCGGCGCCATCTTTTCAAGACGCTCTTTCATTTCGTTGGCCGCCTTGTTTGTAAAGGTGATGGCCAAAATGCGCTCGGGCGACACGCCTAGGTCGCAGATAAGGTGCGCAATGCGGTGGGTTAGCATTCGCGTTTTGCCACTGCCCGCCCCCGCGGTTACAAGTATTGCCCCCTCGCTTGTTTCGGCGGGAAGGCGCTGTTCACTGTTTAAATTGTCTAAAATGCTCATACGTATTCCTTTAAATTCTTTCTAAGTATACCCCAAACAAACAAAAAAGGCAACCAAATTGCCTTCTTGTTATCGGGGAAATAAAATGTAAAGTTGAAAGTTGAAAGTTTAAATGCGGACAAAAAATTATATATCACAAACTATCCCATATTAAACAGCGTAAATCCAGCCGCTACTTTTCACTTTTCACTCTTCACTTTTCACTACTTCTCTGCGGGTTGGGGGGTGGCGCAGAACTTGCGTTTTATGGCAAGAAAGCGCGATGAGAGGTTAAGGATATAGCGCTGCTTTTCGGCGTCGGGGAGGTTGTCATACACCTCGTGGTCGATAAGTTCGCCGATGGGGCGCGGAGTGTCTGGGTCGCGCGACAAAAGTTTGGTCACCTTTGGATAAAGCGGGTCGTCCTCGATTTTAACGCGGGTGGCGATAAGCGCGTATTCGTGGGTCGTCAGCCCCGCGCGGGTAATCTTGCCATCGTCGTTGGTTTTGATGGTTTGAGATACGTTTCTAAGCCTGTTTTTTGCCTTTTGTGCAAGCATTTTAAGAGTTGAATTTGCCATTTGGTTCTCCTTTTAAGCCCATTCTACTCTTTTTTGCGCGCAATTTTTCACATACGCAAAACAAGCTAAAACTCGACCTTTTTTGACATTTTATTATCCGTTTTCTTCTCTTTGCGGGTGATTTTTTTCTGTGCGGACTGATTTTGCCACTTTTTATTGCTATTAAATTCGGCGATGAGCCGCTAAAAAGTTAACCAACAAACGCGCATCAACACTTGTAAATAATTAAAAAACAATACCATTCGCCTTTAACGCGTTTTTAAAGTTGATTGATTTTTTGTCAATATTTTCAATGCTAAGCGCGGTGAAATCTACCTCAACGGGCTTGGCGTTTTTAAGATTGATAAGCGCATAATTTTTGATAAGTTTTGGCCAGTTGTCTAAAACCGCGCGGCCAAACTTAACCTCGCCGCACACCTCTTTAAGCGCGTCAAACACGGCGGACTCATCAAGGTTTTCAGCGTTTTGTTTGCCTCCCATCTCATCAAAATTCTCTTGATTTTTGTCAGTTTCCGCTGTGTTATCCTCATCGCTTTTGGGCGCGTTTTCACCGCTTTTGCCAAGGCGCGCACCGACCATTTTTACGAGGTCAGCGGCGCGCTTACTGCCGATGCCCGCGATGCCCTTAATGTTGTCGCTAGGGTCGCCAGTAAGGCTTTTATAAAGGTTATACAGGCTGGCGCTGAACCCAAACTGAGAGAAAAACGCGTCTTTCGTTTGGTGCTTGCTGACCTTTCCGCGATAGGTGAAAACGGACGTCGTTTCATCAATCAATTGCCAAAAATCTTTGTCGGGCGAGCTGATAACAACCTCTACCTGCCCCGCCGCCGCGCGCACTATTCCCGCGATAAAATCGTCCGCCTCTAACCCCTCGGTCTCGATATTTTTTATGCCGCAATCGCTAAGCCCGCGCCTGATAAACGCCAGCTGGCCAAACGGGTTATCCTCGCCCAAATCGGGGCGGTTGGCCTTGTAATCTTCATCAATTTCTTGGCGCGCCAGTTCGTTTTCGCCGTCAAAAACAACAAAAACCATATCCGCACCCACGGTCTCAATCGTTTTTCTTAAAATACCAAAAAAGCAGATGACCGCCTCTATCCGTTCGCCAGACTTGGCCGTTATCTGCCTTGGCATCCCAAAAAAACTTTGAAACAGCAGCGCGCTGCCATCAACAATCAACAGTTTTTTCATTTGCCCTTTCCTTAACTTTAAAATTCGCTTTTAATTTAAATGTTTCCCTGCCAAATTTAAACTATGCTTTTAATTTAAATGCATTTCTGCCTTAATTTAACTATGCTTTTGAGTTTAAAAGTTTTTTAACTTTAATTACGCTTTTTCTTAATAAAATCGCGGTTAGCAGTCGCCAAAATTATTCCCCAAAAAGGTCTTTTTTGGCGCGGTTAAACTCGACCTCGGTTATAAGCCCTTGACTTAGATATTCTTTAAGTTCTTCAAACTTTTCAAGCGCCTCTTCGGTTAAAACAACTTGGTGCGGTTCGGTGGCTGCTTGGGTTGCGCCGCCTGCCCCAGCACTGCTGGTATTTTGACCTTGTGTTGCGCCGTCCATAGAGCCCGTCTGCTGCGATTGAATATCGGCGTCGGTAACGGTGTAACTTGCGTCGTCCGTTGGGGTTTCAACGCTTATATGATTGCTTGTTGCAACCGCATAAACTATGATTGAAATCAGCCCAAGTGGGAACGCTACTATTGAGAAGAAAATCGCGTAATACCCCAGCCTCTTTTTTAGTGCATACACCTCGCTGTCAGTCAGTTTTGCGGCCGCAAGATAAAGGCACGCGCCGCTTATGCAATAAATTCCAACGGGCAAAAACACAAGGCTGGCGATATAGATAACGCCAAAAAGCCACGCCACGCCAACCATAATATATGCCCAGATTGATGCTTTGTTTTTCATCATTATACCCCTTTATTTTTTGTTTGTTTAAGTTTCTTTTTAGTAGATTTTATCAGGCTTACCTTGCTTTCTTTGCCAACCAAAAGGCGCGAAATATTGCCCCTATGCGCCCACCACGTAACCGCAAAAATGGCAAACAAAAGTATGCACACGATGTTTTGGTCAGGTTGACCTAGCCCCGCGCCAAAGATGACCCCTCGCGCGCGTAAGCCCTCAACCACCGTCATCGCCGTTACGCACAAAAAGCTGGCAACCGAGCCGTATTCAAAACACAGCCAACTAACAGCCGCCACCAAGATTACGATAAGCGTTATAATAGGGTCGGCCACCAAAAACACGCCAAGCATAGTGGCGATGCCCTTGCCGCCCTTAAACTTAAACACTACCGGATAGATGTGCCCAAGTATCGCCGAAAGCCCCGCGATATAAAGCATAACCGTGCTGTGACCAAACACAAGAAAGGCAATCAAAGACGGAATTACGCCCTTGGTTACGTCTAACAAAAAGTTTAAAAAACCCACTTTAAAGCCAAAGTTTCTAAGCATATTCGTGCTGCCGGGGTTGCCACTGCCAAGTTTGGTTATGTCATTATGTTTGCGCGTGCTGATAATTCGCGCGATGCTTATGTTGCCAATAAAATAAGATATAAGCGCAACAAGCGTTACTTGCCACCAAATCATCTAACGTCCTCCTCACGCTTTGCTTTAAGATTGATTGAAATCGGCGTGCCCGAAAAGTCAACCTGCTTGCGGATAAAGTTTTCAAGGTATCTAAGATAACTGTCCGTCACGATATTAAGGTCGTTAACAAACAACGTGAACGACGGCGGCGTAACCCCCGTTTGCGTTGCGTAATAGATTTTAAGTTTGCGTCCGTTTTTGCTTGGCGGCGCGGTAGAGATAACGGCCTGCTGGATAAGGTCATTTAAAACGCCCGTCGTTATCTTGCGGTTAGCGTTATCAAAACTTTCAGTAACCGCCTGCATAAGTTTTTCCATACGCTTGCCCGTTAACGCTGAAAGGTAGACCGGCTTAAAATAACTCATAAACGCAAGGTCAACGCCAAGTTTTTCGTTAAACTTGTTCATCGTGTTGGTCTCTTTTTCAATAAGGTCCCACTTGTTCATAACGATAACCGACGGCTTTTTTTCTTCGTGAATAAGCCCCGCGATTTTAACGTCTTGCTCGCTTATAGGTTCGCTTGCATCAAGCACCAAAACGACGACGTCGGCGCGACGGATACTGTCAATCGTCCTAAAAACGCTGTAACGCTCTACGCTGGCGTCCTCGATACTGCGCTTGCGCCTCATCCCCGCCGTGTCGATAAGCGTGTACTTTTTCTTGTTGTAAGAAAATGGCACGTCAACGGCGTCTCGCGTTGTGCCCGCGATGCTTGAAACGATAACGCGCGCCTCGCCAACCAAGCGGTTGATGATGCTAGACTTGCCCGCATTAGGCTTGCCCACTATCGCGATTTTAAGGCCGTCATCTTGGCTGTCTTCGGGGATTTGGTTAAAGTCTTCAACGATTTTATCAAGCAGGTCGCCCACGCCCTTGCCCTGTTCGGCGCTTATTGGCATTGGTTCGCCAAGACCAAGCGTCCAAAACTCGTGAACCATATCTGTATTAAAATTGTCAAGTTTATTTACGGCCAAAATTACCGGCTTTTTGCTTTTTCTAAGCTTGTGCGCAACGTCAATATCGCTTGAACTTAGGCCGCCGATTCCGTCAACCACAAAAACAATGACGTCGCTTAAACTAACCGCGATGTCTGCCTGTTTGATAATATGCTTGCTGATTTCGTCATCCGCGTGAAGGTCAATACCGCCCGTGTCAATAAGCGTGAACTGACGCCCACACCACTCACTTTCAGCATAAATTCGGTCTCGCGTAACGCCGGGCTCGTCTTGAACGATGCTTATCCTGCGCCCCGCAATACGATTAAATAAAGTAGATTTGCCAACGTTGGGTCTGCCAACAATCGCAACCATAGGTAACTTAGCCATACACACTCTTCCTAATTAAATTCAAAAACACACAAAGCAATGTTGCTACATTGATAATATTAAACTTAAAGCCACATCAATATTAACGGAATAAAGTCTACATTACACAATAAGTTTGTGTTAACAAGTTATGTCTGCAATTAAAAGTTTTAACATTGCACTTGAATGCCTTTTGTTTTAAATAACATTAATAACATTAAATATTATTTCAAATATCATTATACCTAAACCACCCACCTTTGGCAAGAGAATTTTAAAATGATAAAAAAACACTTTCATATTTACAAACCACACACCTTTACCAATTTTGCAATTAACCACAAAAATTTTGAATAAACATAAAAGACATTTAACACAGAGGTGTTTCTCTATTTTGACAATTGTAAGTGCGCATTACAGCAAAAAATGCTTTATGCTAATCAAAATTTATTAACATAAAGCATTTTAACTATTTTTTATCGCAGATAAACAATTTTGTATGGCTGTTGGGGGGTGTTACCTGCGGGCTTTCTTTTTGCCAAAGAGGCCGGCGAAAAGTTCGCTGAAAAAGCGTGCGGTTTTATAGCGTGCGGTGCGGCTGAAAATGCAGACGATGCCCAGCACGGCGAAATAGAACGCGATGCCGCCCAAAAGGATCCAAACAAAGCTTACGCTAGCGGCCGAGTTTTTAAACGCAAGTCCCGTGATGACCGCCGCCGAGCCGTCCGCGTTCACGAGTGACACATCGTCAAGGCTGAGGTCGCTGGCATTGTTCGAGCCAAACAAAACAACGTCGATGGTTTTGGCAAGTGGCTCGCAAGACTTCAACACGAGGTCCTTGCTGATAAGGTCACAGCCCATCTCAAAAAGCATGGCGCGCGGCGTGAGTTGCTGGTTATAGTTTCCGCGGCCGATGTAAATGTCTTTGATGAGGCCGGGATAAACTTCGTCGGCATAGGCCTTAATCGATTTGGCGAACTCTTTGTTCTCGGCCATATTCGCGTTGCCCGAGCCAACCACCATCCTGACCTTGCTCATACTGACGCCGTTAACCGTGGTTTGATACTCTTTAACCGGCGTGCTGTCACGATGGATGTCAAAAAGGCCGTCAAGTTTGTTGCCATTAATCAGCTTGCTGGCCGTAACCTGACTGCGGGTGTACGCGCCCGAGTTGTGAGGCAGGTGAAGGTCTTCGCTGTAATCAACCTCGATGCCAAGCTTATTAAGATTAGATTTTATGCGCGCGCCGACGTCGTGAATGCCGCCCTTTCCATAAACACTGTCATAGCCATCAGTTGGCGTGTAACTTTCGTCGTTGTGCGTGTGATAAAGACCAACACGTTTGGTGACGGCCGCCTCTGCCACATTTTGGTTTGACGACGTTTTACGCTTAACCGAATACTTAGGCATCTGCTCGTCTTGAATAAATTTTGCGTAGGCCACTTTTTGATTGCTGTCAACGTTGACGATTTCATAAAGTTTGTTGTCGGCGCTTATGTAAGTGTCGCCATCCTCAACCGCATCACCGCGAACAAACACAATTTTTTGCGTGTTGTCTGTATCGTAAATTGTCCAATACTTTTTATCCGTATCGGCATACGTTGTGTGCGTGCAGCGCGGGCAAATCGCCAAAACACTTACCGCCAAACACAAGGCCAAAGTGAAAGAAAAAATGATTGATTTTATACCCTTCATTATTTGTCACCATCCTTGTCGTTTTCTGCATTTTTGGTGTCGTTTTGCGATATTTTTGATATATTTTGCGTTTTTGCAGTGTTTTCTGCGTTTTTATATTCGCTTAAATTAAATGTTTTGTCATTAATTGACGCGCGAGATTTATCGGCCGCAGCATACGAAAGACGGCCATTTTTTTCGCTGTCATACGTGCTTGTTTCAAAGTTAAATCGCTTTGCTTTTTTGTCTGGGCACGCACTTTCAAACGCACGTCCAAAGAACTCTGCAAGACTAACCGCAACGATAATTGAAATCATCATCGTTGAAAAAGCGCCACCAGTACCGAGCCCCAAAACCGTCGTTTTGCCCATCCCAAGATTGATAAAAAACTGCAAAAGTTGCGCCGTCGTTACGCCCAAAACGGCACAGATAAAAGCGTTTCTTCGGCTGCGTCCAAGGATATAAGCAACCGCGCCTGCAACTATGCCATAGATAAACATTGGATCGATTAAAAGTTCTTCTGGGTCAGCAGGCATTGCCCATTCAAGGCCATAAATTATGCCCGCGGTAAGAATTGTG
Organism: Acutalibacteraceae bacterium; assembly: GCA_963602035.1. GTDB lineage: Bacteria > Bacillota > Clostridia > Christensenellales > UBA1242 > UMGS2070. Next base: position 38,004 of record CAVCHC010000007.1, read on the forward strand.
CCGATAACCGCCCTTACCAAATCGCGCGACCATCCAACCATGATAAGAAGATATATGCAAATTCCAAGCGGGATTAAAAAGCCGCCTATGCTTATCTCAACCACGCCACCAAAACTTATCGGCGGAATAATTATTCCAACCGCAATGGCCAAAAGTAAGATAATCGCCTGGATGTCGTTAAGGCGAAGCTGGTCAAGAATTCGCTGTCCTAACCCAAGCATTAAAAGAATAATAAGAATAGATAATATTGTTAAACTTGTGCTCATAAAAAGCCTCCTTTTTTGTTAGATTGCGCAACAACAAAAAAACTATGCAAATATGCATAGTTCCAAATCAAAATCTATTTTACAAAGCCACAAATAAAAT
>CAVCHC010000008.1:0-34140 GCA_963602035.1 Acutalibacteraceae bacterium
AAATTTAACTATTTCAGCAGCAAAATCTATTGACTTGTTTCTTAAAACGCTATCTTTCATACAAACATTATAAAAATATTTTAAATAAAAGTCAAATTATTACTTTTAACTTTTCACTTTTAGTTTTTCACTCCAAAACAATCCGAGCAGTGAAAAGTGAAGAGTTAAGAGTGAAAAGTGAAAAACACCAAACAAAAAAATCCTCGCAACTGCTCGGATTTTTTGTTTGGTGCCGATGACCGGACTTGAACCGGTACGCCCTTTTGAGGCGAGGGATTTTAAGTCCCTTGCGTCTGCCTATTCCGCCACATCGGCGTTAAAGTGTGGAGGCACCACCCAGAATCGAACTGGGGAATGAAGGTTTTGCAGACCTCTGCCTTACCGCTTGGCTATGGTGCCACACTGCGCGGTTTGCGCAATTTTAGGTTAGGGGAGTGGTATTAGTATTGCTTAAACTAAGCGATAATACTCACAAACCTAAGAAAATGAAAAGCAAGCCACGGGGGCTTGCTTTATTTGGTGGAGCGGGAAACGAGATTCGAACTCGCGACATTTGCCTTGGCAAGGCAACGCTCTACCTCTGAGCCATTCCCGCACGAAATGGTGGAAGTTGTAGGACTCGAACCTACGACCGCCTGCTTGTAAGGCAGGTGCTCTACCAACTGCGCTAAACTTCCATGTCGGTTACGACTTCTATATAATATCAAATATTTTTGCGTTTGGCAAGGGTTTTTCGCAAATTTTTTAAAATTTTTTAAATTAATTTTGAAAGCACCTTTTGATAGTTAATTTTTGATGGCGCAGTGGTTATGATTTGCGGGAACGATTTTACTGACGAAACAAACGACGGGTCGCCGCCGATAATGCGCAGCAGTTGGTTGGCAACGCCCAAGTTTCCATCAACAACGGGCACGCCAAAAATGCGCGCAAAAACGCCCTTAATGATGCTGTAATGCGTGCAGCCCAAACATACACAAGCCGCGCCATTTACGCCGCTTGAAGCCCGCTTTATGCTTAAAATAATGTCAGCCAAAGCCTGCGGACTTTCGGTCTCAAAAAAGCGCTCGATGTCAGTTGCAAGGGTGGGGCACGGGCAGATAGCAAGGGGCGACGCGGCCTCACCACAAAGCGCCTCAAACTTGGGTTGCATCACCGTTGTTGGCGTTGCAAAAACAAGCACTTTGCCCATCTTGCTTGCGGGAACAACGGCGGGCTCAGTGCCGATAATTGGCTTGTTTGTCATCGCGCGCAACTTTTCGATGGCGCAGTTTGTTGCGGTGTTGCAGGCCAAAACAATCGCCCCAACGTCATCACGGTTAAGGTAGGGCTTTAACGCCGCGCAGACGTATTTAGTGACGGCGCGCGCGGGCAGTTTTCCGTATGGCGCGTGCTTGTTGTCTGCCACGTAAATGTAAGACAAAGTGGGGCACAACGAAAGCGCCACCGCAAGGGTCGAAAGCCCGCCGATACCACTGTCAAAAAACACAACTTTTTTATTCATAATATATACTATGATTAAGCAACCACGCGGCGTGAAAAAACGCCCACGTGGGGCGAGTTAAAAGTGAAGAGTGAAAAGTGAAAAGAAATTGCTTATTTTATATGTCATTGTTTAATAGGACTTATACCCCCTCTGCCTCGTGCCTCGGCAATCCTCCCCCAGAGGGGCGGAGACTGCTCAATATGGGTTAGAACTTCTAACGATGGGATTGCCACGCTGCGCTCGCAATGACAGGGTAGTACTAACTGTAATAATCAGCCGCATTTAAACTTTAAACTTTGCAAAAAGGCCGCATTTCAACTTTCAACTTTAAAAAAAGCCCCGATAGAGGGGCTGAAAGTTTTAATAGGGGATTGCCACATCGTCGCAATGCAAGCTCAGTTATGGCCAGCCTTACTAACGTAAGTGTGGCCTTAGTTATCGCTTGATTGCTCCTCTTCGCCTGCAAATTTTGTTCCAAAATTTTTGGCGAGCACGCTGGCGCGTGTCTATGTATAGTTCTTCGCAATGACAAAACGGATTTATACCCCCTCCGCTTTACTACGCTTAACGCTTGTAAAGCAATCCTCCCCCAGAGGGGCGGAGGCTTCGCTGTCAATTTTTAATGTGTCGCAATCGCAATTATCTTACGGTGACTTTGCTGCGGGCGCGGATAATCAAAACAACAAGCGTTATGCCAAGTGCGCATCCCACAACGATAAGGATGATACCCGCGGCGTTTTGCTGTTGGGTAATCTTAAAGCTTAGGGTGGTGGTGTTGTTCATCGCGTCCACCAGTTCAATGCGATAGCTTCCAAGGTCGCTGTAACTTAGGTTATAGTTAAGCGCGTTGGTTATGTTTTGGTTATAAATAGTGGTGTTTAAAATCGTATTGCCATCGCGCGTTACGCGAATTTTAAGCCCTACTTCGTCAGTCGCCACGCCGGTTAAAGTCAGGTTGACGCCGCCGTTGGTTCGCCTACCGTTTTCAATGCCCGAAATCGTTGGCGACGAGTTGGCGATATAAAGGTTAAACCTTGACCCAACAAAGCCCAAAAGGCCGAAATCGCTTGCGCCCGTGTTGCCAAGCCCGCCGTACGTTATCCCCGTTGGGTTAGAGGCGTTTGAAAGATAGTCTTGCCCAAACTCATAGGTTTTAACGACGTTATAGGTGATGTTATCCGTTTTTAAAGGATATTCAGTGTTGTTGTACGTGTAAAGCGAGCGAATGCCCTTTAAAATCTGGAAGGGCAGCATAAGCGTTTTTTGAGTTGCGGGAACGCTTAAATTGTCAATCAAATCAATATAAATATCGTGCGACGCCTCGTCACTAATCAAAACCGAAAAGTCTTTCGCGGCCGAGGTGTCAGTGTTGCTGTAATACGTCGCTTCGCCCCTTAAAACGCTGCCATTTGTTCCGCTGTCGCCTTTTTCAGGGATATAGTAGTTGCGCGTGTAAATTGATTTAACGTGCGCGCTGTCTACGTTATAAAAGCTAAGCTGAACCGAGCGGTTTACGCGCTGGCGCTGTTCGCTTGGTTTGGCCGTGCTGGTTGAGGTATAAAACCCGTCGCTAACAAGATAGTTTTTTATCGGGTGCTGGGTGTCTTCAACGCCGTTTACGCGCCTAGGTGACACCGATACGGCCGTGAAATAAAACCCGCCATAGATTGTGGTGTTTTTAACGATAAAGTCAAACTCTTGCATATTAGAGCGCGCGTTAAGCCCGCTATCAACAATGTCGTTAAGGTCGGTTGGCTTGCTGCCTACGTATGACTCGTCATAAAGGCGCACCTTGTATTCGCCCGAATCGCTAAACGTAAGGGTAAGCGTGCTGGCGGCGCTGTCATATTGCACCTTGTCAGTTATGTCGTTTTGAAGGTAGCCCGAGATAGTTGCGTCGTTTAAAAGGTCGGCCTCTTCTTTACCGCTTAGCGCCTTGAAATAGTCAAGCGCCGCGCCGTAATAGTTGTTGTATATTTTTATGCCGCCCGAAGTCGCCTTGATGGCCAACGCGTACCCCTTGCCGTTATGCCAAAAGTCAACATAAAAGTTTTTGGCGCCCTCAAAAAGGTTAAGGTTGGCAAGTGGAATGGTTAGGCTCACTTTGTCGCTATAAACCTGATTTTCGCCCGGATAAATGATGTTTGACGTGTCATTGCCTTTAATCGTTTTCCAGTCAAACCCAACGCTGTCTGTTTTTAGGGTAGGGAACTGAAAGATGTAAAACGCGGCCGTTTTTGAGGCCTCGCGAGGCTGACGATTATTGTCAATATACGTGTAGGTATAGGTGTATTTTATTCTAAAAAATTGGTTCTGTTTTGTTGCCGACGCGCCAAAAATTGGGCTGCCCGGGGTATAGTCAATCGCGGTGCCGTTTTTGTAAGTCAGTTTAAGGCTGGTTGGCGTTGCTGTAATAATCGTGTTGTTGTCGTTGTCAGTTAACTCTTTAATCTTCCCGATGGTGCCATCAAAACTGTATGCGGTTGTTTCAATAACAAGTTCTTTGGCGTTAGGGTCAGTAAGAGGAACGTAGTTAATGCTAAACGCGCCAACAAGATACAACGCGTTAACATTGTGTTTATTGTCTCTAAACTCGTCGCTGCCGGAAGTGGCGATATTTTCATAAAGCAAAAGGTCAGTTAGCTGGCTAAAATCGCTTGCACTTACGCTTACGCCGCTTTGAGAAATGCTTAGGTAATTAAAATAGGTTGTGGCCTCGGCTTTAAGGTCTTCTTCGGTTTGGCTTACGGATGTCTCCGCGCGAACCGCCGCAATTTTTGAAGGCGTCAAACAACCCAAAAAGGCGGGCAAAAGCCCACCGATTGCAAAAATAACAGCAAGTATTACGTGTTTAAAACTTGGTTTTTTCATCATTTTTCCCTTTATGTTAGTTTTATCCAATAGTTATGTTTTTAGTCTAATTAAGCGGCGTGCCCAAAACAATGGCGTTGCGCTTGCGGATGTCATAGAACACAGCCTGCTCATTAAGGCGCCTGCCAGGCACAAACGGCGTTTCCATCTGGCCGTATTTAAACACCGTGCCTTGAAGTTTAAATGCTGGCGTAATAATCGAGCGAACAGGGTAGTATTGAAAGATTTTTGTTATGTTTTCGCCAAGCGGAATCTTGTCAAGGTCACTTGCATAAACAAGCGGACGCGCCTGATAAGACGTGCTGGTTGAAGGGCCGTTAGACTCTTTTCCGTCTTTGCCCTTAGAGCCACTGTTAAGGCTTGAAACTTCGATAGTGTAGTTGCCAAGTTCTTTTGAAAACTGTTCGCGCGTTTCAAGGTCAGGCGTACCGTAAAACAAGGTCGCCTTGCACTGTCCGCGAACGATAGACGCCGTTTCTTTGCCATAAACATTGTCAAGCTGGGCATAACTTTGAATGGCCATATTAAGATAAATCCAGCGCGAACGGGCAACGGTTATCATCTTGTCAAGCTGGCCAACTTTTGGCATATTGGCAAACTCATCAAGGATATAAAACATAGGGCGTTTTAAGTGCGCCATTTGGTCACTGTTGGTTTTTTCATTAATGCGCGCCTTTCTTACAAACTCTTTATATGACTGCGAGATACAAACGCTTGCAAGGCTGTATCGCGTTGCGCGTTCATCAGGAATTTTGATAAAGAACGCCGTTGGGCGGTCATCAAACTGGTCAAATTGAAGCTCGTTTTTGCTTGTTAAAAGGCAGATACCGTTATCGGCGAACATACTTAGTTTGTTAGCCAGCGTTGACATATAGCCATCGCGCGTGGTTTTGGCTTGTGACTGAGTTATGTGCACGGTAAGCTGACGCGTTTTTGAAACTGGGCTGCGGCCGTTGAAGTATTGCTTGATGTATTCAAAATCGTTTTCTTTGTTCATCGCGATTTTGTATGCGTTATAAAAGTTGTATTTTTCAATGGTCATACCAAGTTTTTCGTTTTCGCTGTCTTCAAGCATAGCAATCAAAATGGCCTTAAAATAGTCACGCGCACCATCTTCCCAACTTGACTCTTTTTCGTTAGTAGTAGGGCAGATTGCGCCGCAAATATCGCTTAAATCTTCAAAGCAATCGTCGCGGATTTTGGCCTTTTCAACCTCAACCTCAACAAGGGTATCGCGCAGGTCGCCAAACGCCTTGCCCGAAAACTCAAACCATTCTTGGCTTGACACGTCGCCAACCTTGATAAGATTTGGATATTTTGAAAGCGGGTCATTAATGTGCTTTAAAATGGTCTGTTCAAGGTGCAGTTGCTTTTGCCAGTTTTTATAGATAAATTCAAGCGGGTTCCAAAGCAGGCTGTTATATGGGTCAACAAGGTCAAGAAGCTTAACGTCATAGCCACTGTCTTTAAGCTTTTGGCTGTGGTGGTTATAAATTTCGCCCTTTGGGTCAGTGATAAACATCGACGGCTTGTTTTTATACTCGCTTATGATTTGTACGGCTGGTTCAACAAACGAAACGGTTTTACCAGTACCCGTTGCACCGATTATAAGGCAGTGACAGTCAGGCGTTAACCTAACTTTAAGGTGCCCCTTATGAAACTTGGCATAGAAAGGGATGCCGCGAGAGGATATGTTTTTAAGGTCGTTAAAATCAATGGCTTTAAAGGCCTTTTCAAGTTCAGCATCCGTCATAAAATGCTGGTTTTCAAGCTCGTCTTTGCCCTTCATCTTTGGCTTAGACTTGTCGCCGCCAACAACAAAGTTTAACAGGCCAAAAACAAGCGCCAGCCCGCCGATTACAAAAAATATAGTTTGAGTTTTAGACGCCCAAAGAAATTCAGGAATAAGTTCCATCGAAAAGGTTTTGGCGTCAATAAGCATAGCAAAAACAACGCTTAGAATATAGCTAAGCGAGCCAAAAACCAAGATGTACATAAATACGTTGATAAATTTGGTAGGTTTTTTCTCTTTACCCATTTTGTTTCTCCTTTGATAGTAGTGGTTGTTTAGTGAGTGCTTGTGTCAGTGGATGACCTCCGCCCCCTTGGGGGAGGGTCGTTGAGTGGAGTGCGGAGCGACACGAGACAGAGGGGGGCTTGTCCGCATTTCAACTTTTAACTTTAAACTTTAAACTTTGTCTAAATGCTGTCTGCCCAGTTTGAAAGAGGCTCGCGCAGCGCGTACAAAAGAATGATCAAAATCAAAACAACAACGGCGCCAACAACAAAACTTATAAGGCGTTTTTGCGCAGCCTTGCGTTCGTCACCATTTTCGGCCTTTGAATACCCAACGCCTAAGATAATTGAATAAACCAAGCTAAGCAGGCCAAGCACGCCGATTGCATACGGCCCCAAAAGGTCAATCGCGCGATAAATTGGGCCAACGGTTGCGTTGTCTGCCAAAATGCGCCCAAAGCCCGCGCTTAAATATTGAATTAAATAAGACATAAAAATCCCCTTAAAATTAGTATTAATTAATATTAACACAATAAATCAAAATAGGCAAATGATTTTAATTAAATTGGCGAAGTTGTTAAATTGCGTTGGCGGTGCCGATTAAAAATCAAAACGGCCTTAAAACAAAAATTTTGGCAAGGGCAATAAAAGGTGTGACTAAAAAAATTTTGACAGAGGAGCGGGGCGCGACTAAAAACGAAAATTTGGGCAAGGGCAGCGGAAGTTGCAACTCAAAAAAACAAAACTAAAAACAAAATAAGGCTAACTAATTAAAAGACAAAATTAATAAATTTAACCAAATTAAACGATACAAAAAACAGATTACGCTAACCCAAAAAATAAAATAAAAGAAAATAAAAAATTGAAAAAGTGCGTAAAATCGTTTGCGTGAGGCAAAAATTTGTGATACCATAAGGTCAGTAATTAACTTAAAGGAGAAACAAAATGAAATTTATGCAGTTTATGCAAAGTGCCGCTTTAAGACTTCTTGCTGCTGATTCATCAACAAGCGCCGGCGAAAACGTTGTTAGCGAAACTTGGAAAGCGTTCCAAAAAGTATTTAACACTGTTATGCCAGTTCTTTTGGGCGTTGTTGGCTTGTTTGGCATTATTTATTGCATTATCTTGGGCGTTAACTATGCAAAAGCGGAAGACACGAATGCTCGTGAAGAGGCTAAAAAGAGATTTGTTGGCGCAATCGTTGGTATCGTTGTTGCAGCAATTTTGATGGCAATTATCTGGATTGTTTTGGGTTCAGGTGCGCTTGATGGATTGTTCCAAGCAAACGACAGCACGATTAAAACCTAGTCAGTTTAAATAAAATTTTATTTGATTTTTAAAGGTCACGTTTGTGGCCTTTTTTGCGTTTCAAGAAAGAATAAAATTTTTCGTTGAGAAGCAGGGGTTATCGCTGCGAAAAATATGTAAAAAAAGTTGGAAAATTGTCTAATTTATTTGGATAAAAAATCTAACTATGTTATTATATAATTAATTATTATCAAAAGGGTGTTTTGCGGCTAATTTTATTTTGCCTTGCAAATACTAGTGATAAACCAAACCGAAAGAAGGGTGACAAAGTGGGTAAATTAACAACGTTTGGATTAAAAATTTTTAACGCATTAACCGCAAACGGTGCGGGTAGAATTTGTGCTGAAAATTCGCGCGGCGGAAACAGTGGCACTTTTGGCAACCAAGGCAATGCAGAGTCTGCTAATGTTGTTTTAGAGTTTCTTTATTCAATATGGCGCTTTGTTGCCAACGCGGTTGTTACTGTTATTTATACCATTGTTAAATTTGCCCTTAACATCGTTGATTTTGTTCAGTATTTTGTTCAAAAACTGATTGGGGTTGACTATTGGCAAAACGCTAACAGTGACCTAAGCAAGATTGGCGAAAGCGACATTTTGCTTAGATTTCTTTTAAGCAAAGAGGTTATAAGGGTTTTTAAATACATCGTTATTATCTCTATCGTTTTGTTAATTGTTTTCTCAATCATCGCCATCATCAAAAGCGAATACGGCACGGCGGTTACGGGCAAAACGGGCAAAAAGGGCATCTTAGTTAACGCCCTTAACGCGATTTTTCTTGTTATAATTATTCCGGTTATGCTTGTTTTTGGCATACTTGCAAGCAACGCAGTTTTGGCGGGGCTTTTAAACGCGATTAAGCCTGAAAACAGCAGCCTTACCCTTGGCGGACAGATTTTTACGGCCTCGGCCTATGGTGCGAATCGATACCGAAATTATGCCGATGCGGACGAACGAAACCCCGCAACGTACACTTACACCTTGGCGTATGACGTTGTTGATAACGGCACCAGCGTTACGTATAAAATCGCCTCAAACGTCCCAACCGCAAACAACTCGTGGACGTACACGGTAACCAAGTATGACGACAGCGGCAACGAGTCGGCCGACGGCGAGCCAGACCCAGTTGGTCATATGATTACTACGTCGCAAGAATACACGCCGATTTCAACAAAGACGCAGTATTACACATTTAATTCGCTTTTTGACCCAATCAATCCAAGCGATTATGACAGGTTTAACCCGCTTTACGCGTTTATGTACAGCCTTGACGAGGTTAGTAAAGACGGGACGGATATTGAAACAAAATGCTATCTTGCCAAGTTTGACGGGACGGGCGAGAATAAGTCAATAGATAAAATCGCCAAATACCACTACCTTAAAAACGTACTTGGCGCCCAGATAATAACCACCAACCTTGCAAAGTGGTCACAAGTTAATGTTTTGGGGCTTGACATTACGTTTAGCGAGCTTTGGGAGGCGCTTAACGTTGGCATAGACAATGTTTTAAGTGGCAACAAAGAGGGCTGGATTTCAACGGGCATCGTGCTTAATAACCTTGACCAAAACCACATCCTTATTCGCTGCGCCTATCGCACGTGGAACTATGCGCGCGCGTACAAAAGCATAACCAGCAGTTTTGATAACGCGCTAACTGCTAACGAGGTCACGTGGACTGCGCAATCGGGCACAACGATTGTTGGAAATTATTACACCAACAGCCTTGAATCGTGGGGTAAGTTTGACGGAGGCAACAACGTCGGTTTTGTGGCGCTGCCCGAAGAATACGAAGTTATGGCCGACGTTATGGATTGGGCGGTTAGAAACAACATCCAGCTTCATATCGTCAACAGCCAAAGCGCGCTTATAGACTGGGCGGCGGCGGGCGTTAATGAAAACAACTATAAACTTTCGGCGGGCACCACGCCAACCCAACTTTGCGTTCAGTACGCGTCAGGCAAAACGGTTGTTTATATGCCAACCCTGACTGATACTGAGGAACAGGGCGCGATATTCCTTATCTGCTTGTATGACAGCGCAACGGGCAAATACCTGCCAGTTGTTCCTAATTTAACCTATGACAATGGCGCGGCGGGCACGGTTCAATTCCATTCGTCTATGCTTGGCGATGACCAAAAGGGGCTTGTTATCGCGCGTGGTGTTTTTGATAACAGTTACACCGAGCAGCCAACCATCATAACATCGCTTTATTCAACCGATAATGGCAAAACGGTGTCATCTAACTCGGCTGTTTATGCAGCAATAGCAGAGGGCGACACGACGACCAACACCCTTACGCAAGACGGGATGTTTGAAAAAATCACCCTAAATGGCGAGGGAATAACCCAACTTGGCGCGACCGAGGCGGGTAACACCCTTTATGGAGTTCAGTACACGCTTAGTGTCGCTATTGACGACCTTGACGATTTTGCTAACAACAAACTTGACGCGTTGATTTCAGCCTCCACAGCGGGGTACACCAAAACCGTAACAGGCATTGACACGGCCAAAATTGCGCACTACGTAAGCAACACGGCCGCGGGCGTTTCATTTGATATATATATTAATACTAATAAGATAGTTATTATATCTTATCAAAATCTTTTGGCGAACGAGACCTTTGTTTCGGCCAAAGACGCGTTAAAGGTTGGCGCAGACTTGGCGGGCAACGTTTATGTTAACCTTCGTGGCAAAACCTTTATGATGAAAGAGGGCAACCTTGACGGCCGCGGGTATTATTACATTGACAGCGCCACTAAGTTTGACCAAACCGAATACAAACTTAGCCTTTATAACGCGTTTGCGTATTATAAAGATACGGCTGGTTGGACATCGTTTAGAGTTTCAGATTTACGAAAATTTGGCAACACTGAGGACGATGGCGAATCAGCGGACATTCTTGGCACGTTAAAGGTGCTAACAAGCGCGGTTAATATTGAAAACGCAAGCGGCACCAAAATTCTTTCGGGTGTTGACCTTGATGAAAGTGGCACAACGAAATACAGCACGTATAAGGTTTATCTTAACGGCGAAGTGGTTATGCAAGTAACTTTCTATGACGTAAACAAGGGCAACCCACTTACAAGGCTGCGCTTTGACCAAGTTATCGGTCTTAAAGGCACGGACGCGAACGGAAACTATATCCAAGAGATAAAGGTTGGGTCAAAAACCTATTATTCAATCCCGGTTTACACAACCGAAGTTGCCCAAAAAGGTGACAGGCTTAAACCGGTTGAGGTATCCTTCTCGCAAGACAAGATTAAGTCAAGCATAATTTCGGCTGACCTCAGCGTTATTAATGGTTACAGGTTTCATATACGCGTGTTAGGCGGCGCCATTCACACAACGCGAGACGACCTTGTTGCGCGCGCAAACAACAGCACAATCGGGTTAACGTATAACGACTTTTCGCTTGTTCCACTGTCAAGCCGCGTTTATCTTAACAACATCTATTCACCAGCCGATATTAACGTTATCGTTTTGATATTTGCAACGGTGTTGGTGTTTAAAATCCTTATGCAAAGCGCGTGGGGGATGATAAAACGTATCTATGACATCGTTATCTTGTTTATGGTTATGCCGGGGTTTGCGTCTACCATGGTGTTTGACGACAAGCGGTTTAGCAAATGGAAAGATAACTTAATCAAATCAATATTTAGCGCATATGGCGTTATGATTGGCCTTAACATCTTTTTCGTTTTGGTGCCAGTTATCAGCAACGCAACAAGCAATATCTTTACAAAGGCCGACCTGCCTGAAACGATAGCAAGCAACCCAATATTCGCGCGGGTTGACCTGCTTAACGAACTTGTTAGCCTTATGTTTACGCTTGTGGCGCTGACGCTTCTTCAAACGCTTCCGGGCTACATTTCGGGTATGCTTGACTTTGGCGACGTTTATGGCGACGGCGAAAAAGTTAAAAAGAGTGTTAACACCATGATTAAAGATACGGGTGACACTGTTAGCGGTCGAAACGCTAAAAAGAAGATTGACGAGATGATTGGCCGCAAAGATGGTAAAGTTAACTTTACATCTGGTTTGCTTGGAAGCTTTATTCCGGGTGGCTCGCTTATGAGCAGCTTTATGGAAGGCCGTAAAAAGGCCGCACAAAAACGTGAAGAAAAGGCCGCTAAAAGGGCGGCAAGTGGCGGAAACCAAATGGCCGCACCAGCCAGCGAAGCGAAAGCGAAGTCAACGGATACTGCTAACAGCGCAGCACACGCATCTAACAGTGACACGGCGGGCACCGCACGTGGCCTTAATATGGAAGAGGCGGATAACATCAAAGACGGAACGGGTACTAACAGCAACAATATGGCCAAATTTGTTGACAAAGATAAGGCCGAGCAAGATGCAAATAATGCTATGGCAAGGTTTGTTAACAGCGACCCTAATGACAAAAACCGTCCACTTTATTACCGAGACTACGCGGATGCGACTGAGAACCTTATGAAGACCAACGTTGGCAACGCAATGGCAACGGGTGGCGGGTCGTTTGACGTTAGTGACCGCGACGTTAATAATATGGCCAAATACCTTGGCGACAACTTTGAGTACACGGCGTACCGCACGGGAAACAAAGACGCTGAGGGCAAAGACGTTTGGTCGGTTAGCGTTCGCGCTAAGGCAGACAACGCCGAAATGGCTAAGTTTGATGAGCGCTTAGGCAGGGTAGACAAGGCGATTGACGAGCGCAAGTCTTGGATAAGCGACTTTGACTTTACCAGCGACCAAAAGAACCAAAACGATTATAAATCTGCTTGGCAAACTAAGAATGAAGCAAGCAATAAACTTGCCAACCTTGGCATTGAAGAAAACAGGCTTAAAATGCAGGCAGCGTCGGGCGTTGACACAAGCGCTGACCTTAAACGAATAGCCGCAGACCGAATGCAGATTAACAACCAAGTTGCCGCGGCAGACAGCGTAATAAGCGTGTTTGAACAGAAACAAAACGCCGTTGCAGGGCGAGACAGGGCAAAGGTTGAGGCCGAACTTTCAAACATCGTTGATAAGCGCAAAGAGATTGAGGGCAAAAAGTACACCGCCGGCATTGACGCAAAAGCGAAAGCGTTCGAGACTGACCGCAACAACGCTATGGCAAGGTACGCCGTAACAACCAAGCAACTTAACAACGTTAACGGGCTTGAAAAGGCGCTTGGGTCGGGCATTGACCAGTCTAATAAAGACAGGGCGGTTAACACCTACGTTAAAACGTATTACGGCAACAAGACGCAGGCCGAGCAAGACAAGGTTAAGGCGGATATTTCAAGCGGTAAATACTTTGAAGCCGCGCGCAATAACTTGCATCAAGACTTAGCGCGTCAAGAGGCTATCGCAAACGGCGCACAAGTTCAAATCAACCGAATTAGGCACACAAATGTAAGCGCACCTATCGGCGCAAAACAGCCTCAGGGCACAACGCCAGCAAACGCATCAACAAGCGCAAGCGGAGCAACGCCAGCAAACGCAAGGACGTCGGGTGCAACAAGCGCAGGCGGGGCAACAAGCGCAAGTACAACCGCAACGGCCGCAAATTATCAGCCACTTGCTAACCCAGCAACGCCAAAACCGGTAGCGAAACCTACTATGAAAACGCGCATATCAAATGTGGGTAACAGCATCCAAAACACCGCAAAAGGCGCGGTAACGGGCGTTCAAAACGCGGGCAATTACGTAAAAGAAACGTTTACGGGCAAGCGCAGTCAAGGTGACAAACTTGGCAGGCTTTATCGCCAGCACGAACGCGCAATCGCAATTGGCGACACTGAGCGCGCGGCTGAAATCGGCGCTAAGATGGTTAAAGTTGCGGGCAAAAGCCAGCAGATGCGTGAAAAGGCAGACGCGAACTTTGTCAAAAAAGTCAACCGTACGCTTAACACGAACTACACAACGGTTGACGAGGCACAAACCGCAGCGTCAGTAGCAAAGGTAGCGCCAAAAGCCAAGGTTAACCCAGACGGGCACGTCGTTAAAACGTCCGCGCAAATTCAAAAAGACTTAACCAAGGCTGAAAACAAGCGTAGGGCAGTTAACCAGTCATCTAAACTGGGCACGAATATTCACGCGTCTAAGATAGACGACCAGCAGTTTGCGATGGAACTGACTAAGCAATACGCAAAACAAGGCTTAAATGAAGACCTTAAAAACTATGGCGACGCGGTAAGCAAGTCAACCACCAAAAAATCTCGCAAAAAGGTTGACGCGGCGGGGCTTAGTGACGCTAACCGCGCGGGCGCATATACGGCCGAGATTAACCAACACGGCTCAACAAGGCAAAAGAAAAAGCTTGAAAAACAACAAACCAAGCTTAAAAACACCAAGTCGGCCAGGTCGATAAAAGCGCTTAACACTGACGACCATATCTAAACGCTAGACTAAACCTACAAAGGCTAAGGGGAAGGCAAGCCCTTCCCTTTAAGCCAATTTTAATAAAACGATGCAAAACAGATTTCTTAACAAAACAAATCATTACAAATGTGCTTAATTAAACTATGCCTTTATTGGCAAATCAAGGAGAAACAAAATGGCAGATAATGGAATGAAGTTAGTTCCTAAAAAGACCAAGGTTCAAACCCAGTTTTACAAAAACCTGACCTTAACTGATGCTATCATCGGGCTTGTGTTTTTGGTTATATTGGGCTTGGTGTTTTTGAGCAACTTTATTACAAGAGACAAACTTATAATCGGGGGAAGCGTGTTGTTTGTTGCGGTGATACTGTTTCTAAACGTTGGGCCTGAAACGCGCGCATACCAAGCAATTGGCGACCTGTTTAGGTATCTTTTTGGCGTAAGAACCTTTAAAAAACAGCGAATTGCAACGCGAAAAAGCGTTAACTCGCTTATGCCTTATGCCGAAATTTTAGACGATGGCACGATAGACTATAAAGAGTATTTCGCAAGCGTTATCGAACTTAACCCAGTTGAGTTTTATATGATAGCGCCAAGCCGTCAGCAAGCCTATTGCTCGGCCATTGACCACGCGATTAAAACCATCTCGCCTGAGCAGGTTGTTGAACTTGTTAAGGTAAGCAGGCCGATGGTGCTTGACAACTATATCGCAAACGAAGAGCAAAAGGCCAAAAACATCATTAACAACATCGACAACGGCTCAACCAAAGAGGAAGAGGCGGTGCCGCGTATTGAAATCATTGACGCGCGTGTTAACTCGCTTGTTGCAAGCAACGTTGGAAGCGCCAATGCGATTATCAAAAATCACTATTATCTTGTTTTGTTTGCCAACACGCAAAAGGTTTTGCAAAGCACGATGAATATGATTATCAACACGATTGAGGGCGAAACAAACGGCGTCCTTGCGTGCAAACTTTTGGGGCAGAAAGAGGTTGCGGTTTTCTTGAAAAACACGTATACTGACGATTTTGACGAGCGTGAGGTTAACGACATCGCGCCTGAGGACTTAATCGACTGGATTATGCCTGAAAAAATCACCTTTTCAACCCTTAAACAAACGATTGACGACAAAAGTTATACTACATACCTTTTGGCCGATTATCCAATAATGGTGCCACTGGCGTGGGGTAGGTCTTTCTTTGGGCTTGACGGAACAAAAGTTGTTGTTAAAATGAAGCCCGTTCAACAGATGGAGGCCGAAAAACGCCTTGATAAATCTATTATGGAAATGGAAATTCAGGCGTCAAAACGAGGCAAGGCGTCAACCGAACTTGATAAATACACTCACCTTGAAACGCTAAGAGAACTTATCGTTGCGCTAAAACAAGGTAACGAGATGCTTTTTGACACCAACATATTTATAACCGCCAAAGACGAGGTACGAAAGGCAACGCGTACGCAAATTATGCGCGCGGGGTTTAGGTACAGCGAGATGTTTGGCAAACAGCGCGATTGCTTTATCAACGGCAATATCAGTAAGCGCGACACGCTTAAAAAGTACGAGCGAGGCATCAACAGTTCAACACTTGGCGCGATGTTCCCGTTTGTTAGTGACACCGTGCAAGACCCTAAGGGCTTTTTCTTGGGATATAACAGTGAGGCCGTGTTTATTGACTTCTTTAAGCGAGACAAAGAGCGCGTTAACTCTAACATGGTTATCATCGGTAAGTCAGGATCTGGTAAATCGTTTGCAACCAAGGCAATTCTAAGCCACCTGGCCAGTGACAACAGCAAGATATTCATTCTTGACCCCGAGCGCGAGTATGACAAACTTGCGCGCAACCTTAAAGGTAAGGTTATCGATGTTGGTTCGGCAAAAGAGGGTCGAATTAACCCGCTTCAAGTTATAACCGGCCTTGAAGATGAAGACGCCGAGGGGCAAAACGTTTCTCTTGCAAGCCACTTGCAGTTTTTGGAGGCCTTCTTTAAAATGATTTTGGAAGGTATCACCAAAGACGCGCTTGAAGTTTTAAACGAAAGCATCAAAAACCTTTATGCGGCGTTTAACATTAACAACAACACCGTTATTGCAGACTTAAAACCAAGCGATTTCCCTATAATGCAAGACCTTTATGACTACATTAGCGCTGAATACGAGCTTGCAAAAGATGACTATGTTAAAAACAACCTTAAAATCATCAAAACCTATCTTAATAGGTTCGCAGAGGGCGGCCGAAACAGTATGCTTTGGAACGGTTATTCAACGATAACCAGCGACGAAAACTTTATCGTGTTTAACTTTCAAACTCTGCTTGCTAATAACAACAACGATATTGCTAACGCGCAAATGCTTTTGATAGTAAGGTGGCTTAACAACGAAATCATCAAAAACAAAGACTTTAACGATAAATATTATCCGGGCAACGGTAACCCAGACGCAAGAAAAATTATCATCGCGATTGATGAAGCCCACGTGTTCATTGACCCTAAAAAAGACACAGCGCTTGACTTTATGTATAACCTTGCTAAACGTATTCGTAAGTATAACGGTATGCAAATCGTTATTACCCAAAACCTTAAAGACTTTACGGGTACGCCAGAAATAGCGCGAAAGAGTCAGGCTATCATCAACGCCAGCCAATACTCTATGATATTCAGCCTTGCGCCACACGATATTAACGACCTTATCGCCCTTTATGAAAACGCGGGGCAGATAACCGAGGCCGAGCAAGACATCATCGTTTCAAACCCTCGCGGACACGCATTCTTTATGACGGGGCCATATGCCAGAACGCGTATGGAGGTTGTTGTTACGCCAAACATCGTTAATATGTTTGATAAAATCCGCACGGGGGATAGCGACATCGTTTATGTTGACGACGAAAACGAAGACGAAGTTGACGCCGCCAAAAACGCCATCAAGGCTGACGAGGGCGACGAAACCCCAATAGGCGAAGGCAAATAGCGTCAATGCGCGCAAAAAGGCTATGATAACAAGCCCGTGCTGACGCTTTCAAAAACGGCAATGAAAAATATTGCTAGTTGTGATAATTAGGTGGCGGGGGAGCCTGCTGCTAAACACACAAAAGTGGCGGGGCATCTGCTTCACACCAAAAATAAAAAAACGAAGGAACACTTCATGATTAAACTTAGTGGGTTTATGTTAGGTTTTTCAAAGATGGCTGCGCGTGGTGGCCGTCTTTTTGCGGCTGACCGCACGGTTATTGACACGATTGATAACGGTACGGTTGCGCTTGGAGTGTTTTCTTCTATTCTTAGTTGGCTTGCTAATCTTATTCAAACGTTTATCTATACGGTTTGCAAGTTTGCTATGAATATTATGGACTTTTTTCAGGTGCTTGCTTACAAACTTATCGGCGTTAAAATCGGCGATAACACCGAGGTGCTTGACACGTCAAGCCCGCTGTTTAAGTTTTTGTTAAGCAAGCCTGTAACAAAAGTTTTTATCTCGCTTTTGATAATCGCGGTAGTTTTGATAATTTTGTTTACGATTTTTGCGATAGTACGAAGCGAGTATCAGTCAGCAACCAACAAAACGGACGACAAATCTAAGCCGCGCATATTCAGGCGTGTGGTTCGCGCGCTTGGGGCGATGGCGGTTTTTCCTGCCGTGTTTGTTGGCGTGCTTATCTTAGTCAACGCGATTTTAGGAAGCATTTTAACGGCGCTTAACCCAAACCCTAACGCAACGGTTGGGGGCAATATCTTTATTTCGTCAGCCTATGGGGCGAATAATTATCGAAACTATGCGCTGGCGGGCGAACGCATCCCAATTCTTATCAACTTTGAAGACCCTTGTATGTACACGCTTGACGCGGCGTCAGGGTACACTACTGACGAACTTAACGCTATCTATACAAGTTGGGAAGAAAAGGGCAAGTCGATTTACAGCCGCTTTGCCTATAATAAGTTTGACACATTCAGTGACACGCTTTATTACAAAAATGGCAACATCCGCAACAAGGCCGATTACAGCGACTTTGAAAAGTTTGTCTGCACGCCAGAGCAGTATCTTGTTATGGCAGATTTCATAGATTATGCCGTGGCGAACAATTTAACTTTCTATATTAAAGCCTATGACGACGAAGACGTTGACTGGGGGTACGTAAGCGACGCCGTTTATAGCCCGCTTACACGCTCGTTTACCATAAAATACGCTAACTCTACGGGCAAGATGGGCGATGAAGACTATTACAGCATCACCTACCAAGCAACCGATTTTGATTTTGACACGCCAATTCAGGCGGCCTTGCAATCTATCATCCAAATTCTTTCGCTTGACGAGTTTAGCGACTTTAAATTTAAGATGCTTGAAAGGCTTGATGACGGCGAGAATGCGGTCGGCTGGAAGACTGAAAAAATCAATCTTAAACTAAGCGCGGGGTACAAAACTAACCCAACGGCGCTTGACCAATTGCTGCTTTATGAATATTCGCGCACGATACCAAGCAATACGCTTAAAAACTATACGCTTTATGACCTTGAAAACGGCGTAGATATAAAGGTGTCAACGCTTATCAACACGCGCTTTGTTGGAAGCATAAAAGAGTATGTTGAGTATTCGCGACAGTTGGTTTGCTTGATAAATGGGTCATATTATCTTGTTTCAAGCAAAGAAGAAGTGGTTGATGGCAAAAAGACCACCGTTTATGAACTTGACCCAACCATCCTAAACAAACTTACCTACGTTGGCGCAAGCGAGGTTGATGCCAGCCAAGACGGCGCCGAAGACGTGGTTTATGTTAAGGGGCTTAATAAGTACGTCAAGCTTGAAACTGACAGCGCGGGCAAGGCGACGCTTTATGCAGACCTGCGCGCTAACTTTAACAGCGGCGACGCGAAGTATGACGACGTGTATAAGGCTGACGGCGACCTGATTTTCAGTGGCAAAAAGATTTATGTTGATACGATTGAAGACCTTTGCGTAACGGGCACGTGGACAGAAAAGATAACCAACGACCTTAAAGTTATCTATAAAGACATCAACATTAACAATATGATTAACACTGACCAGTGGCTTAACGCGCTTGGCCAGATGATTGGCGACAAAGATTATCTTACAACCGAGGCGGGCAACCTTGCGCAGACTACGGCGACGTTTAACACCTCGCTTATTCATCCGCTTGGCCTGATTTTAAGCGAGTTGTTTTTAGGCGACGTAATCGAAGGCGAGTATTATAACAGTTACGCTGAGTATATCTATCAAAGCGCCTACGACGAGGGCACGATTAAGGCATTGCTTATTAGCCTGATGGGCGAGGACGACTATTTTGAGGTTTACAGCCAGTATCAAACTTTTATGGAGTTGTTTAACTGCCTTATGAGTTCGGTGCTTGACGAGGTGGCCTTTAACGAGTTTTTTGACATAGTAAGCAGCAAAAATCAGTCAATTCAACTTTATACGTATAAGGCATATTTGGCAAGCCTGATGCTTTCAACCGATATGGGCAACTATCTTTATAACAGCGCCGAGGTCATTTTAAATGCCAACAACGTTAACCGCTTTATCCTTGAAAAAAACTTTGAGGACGGGAGGCTGGTTGGCTCTGCGTTGTCTTCATATAAAGAAATTTTGGCCTCGCGCGAGGAGGCTGCAAGCCAGTCAAACGTTAAATACGTAACCGTTGCGTTTGACAAACTTACCGCGGCCGCGCAAAAATCTATATTAGATAACTACAATAAGCTTAACAATACGGAGTACACCGAAGACGAACTCCGCGCGATGAGTTTTATTGCTGATTGGAGCGAGATTAACGAAACCGAGCAGACCGAGATTGCCAAACGGTTTATCCGTGACCGCCTGCTTGAAGACGCTGACCGCGCCGACGGCGACAAACTTTATAAAGATTGGAGCGAAGACGACTTAACTTGTCAAGAAAAGGCGCGCGATTTGATAAAAGCGGACAAAAAAGAATATGACCAAATGCAGACCGTGCTTTCAACGTTTAACACCGTTAAATCGTATTGGGAAAAGCAGGCCGACTTAAATAATACAAGTTATGAGTATCTTGACGCGCTTACAACATATATGACAACGGGCTTTGCACGCAGTTGGGCGTTCGGGGCGTCAAGCGAGATTTCAACAACGGCATTGCGCACCCGCCTTAACGCGATTGCTGAAAAGTTTAGAAATTTTGGCGCGTATGACGATGCGTACGTTGCGATGGTCAAACTTATAAATCACCAGTTTGGCGATGAGGAAGACAAGTTGTCAGCCGAGCAGGTAACCTACTTTAAAAACATCCTTTCAAAATACCAAAAAACGCTTAAATGGTCGCGCTGGGTTGGCGTTGGTGGCGGAACGGGGTTCAGTCCGTTTGAGGTATACAAGGCATTCAAAGAATTTAACGAAGAGTTTGCGCGCGCCGAGGCGATATACGTTTATGGCGATATGAGCGCGATTTCGATTGACAACACGTCTATTTACAAACTTATGGGGCAGGGCGAGTACCTTCAAGCAGAACTAAATCGCCTTAGCGTTGACCTTAAAAAGTTAGACAAAGACGCTTGGGACGCTGCGTTTTTGAAGGTGCTTGGCGGTGAAGCGTACACGGCGCTTACGGGCGGCTTAAATGCCGACGTAAACTTTTTGTTTGACGCGATGCTTAACACAAACAGTGACGGCTCGATAAAACTTGACCCATCAAGCGACGACGCGGACGTGCAAGCCAAAATTGCCTATCTTAAATCTATCTGGACGCGCCTTTTGATAATAGCAGCCGACGCAGACCTGCCTTCGGGCGAGGCTGAACGTAAGGCTGCGCTTGACGAAATTAACGCCGATGCGCAGGTTAAAACGCTTAGAGGGCTTATCCACGATTTCGTTTTGGTTGCGCAAAAGAAAGACGCGCTTGACCAGTTTGACGTAAGCTTTGCGTTTTCTGCGTATGCTAGCCAGATTATGAACGAGGCGCTTGTTTTAAACATCAACAACCGCCGCTATACGGGCAATATCTCGATGACCACGGGCAAGTTTGCTGAAATCATCTTGGGCGCAGAAAAACTTGCTGAATATGGCATCACGCCGTCTTATGTTGATAAAACGTATAAGGGCATCCTTTCGGGCGTAAGCAGCACCACAAACGCGGGCGGCGCTGAAACCGTTACTTACACGTCTTGGGCGCACCTTAAAGCGTTTGTTAACAAGTTTGGCCAAGCGTGCGTTGACCTGTCAAACAAATCATCGTTTAGGCACCTTGATGACGCAACGCCAGACGAACTTGCTATCGAGTTATACACGCCAGTTGGGGCAGCGGCCGCAACCGAGATTTCATTGTCTCGCTATATGGCGGCGTTCTTGGTAAACAACCTAAGTGAAAGCACGCTGGCGTCGTTTATCAAGTTAAGCCCAGGGCAAACAAATTATATCAACGCGCTTAACAACCTTTCAGTAAGCGATGTTAGCCAGTTTAGGTCGATAGTTGTTGACCTGCTTGACTACTTAGGCCTTGACAAAAAGTATGTTGCCGAATGTAACGGCGTAGACACAAGCCAAGAGACCTTTTATGGCTTTACGCTTAAACAATACAGGCGGGCGGCGATGAAACTTATCGCCAACTTTAATGCAAGCGCCGATGACACAAGTTTTGAAAACCAACAGCGGTACCTAACGCTTGTCTATCTTGCTTCGGCAGACTGGGAGGCGGGCGGCGACTTTTATTCAAACAACTGTGTTAAATGGCAAATGACTGACGCTATCCAAGCAAGCATTCGCGGGGGGAGCGGCGCGTATATCAAAAGCCTTAAAAAAGACAGTTACGCGGTTGGCATAATGATGCGTCTTAGCGGCCTTGAAAACCGCAGCGAGACCGAAATTGTTGGCCTTAAATTTAAAAACGACCTAACTTTAAGCGAAAAAAGCGAAGAAAACGGCGACGTATTTGTTATTTGCCTTTATGACGAAAAAGAAGAAAAATACATTCCGTTTTTGATGGCTAATGACGAACTTGGCGACATTGATGACGAAAACGAATATTATAAATACATCCGCGAACTTGGCTATTCGCGCCCGTTCTCGACCTATCTTGGGGGCAAGGCGGACGGGGATGGTAACCTGTCGCCAGAGTTTTATCCAGTGGTGGCCAAAGGTGTGTTCACGCGAGACGGCCTGCCAACGGCCATAAAAGAGGTTGATGGCAAGATTGAGTTTTATCGAAATGACGTAACAATAGTAAGCACGTCAAAAATCGGGCTGTCGCTGTACTACCAAGACGCGTCGTCTATGATGATAAAGGGCAATATCGTTAACATCATCGCTAACGCCATTTCGCTTAGCACAAGTGGCAAAACCATCACCGAACTTACGCTTAGCAAGGTGCCACGCGTTGCGCTTGAAAGCAAATTAAGGTTTGCGTATGGCAACTCGTATTCAAGCGTTGCAAGCATCTCAGGCGGGCGAATGTATCTTGACTATAATTTCAGCACGCGTAACGGCGTTGCGATGGCGCACTTGTTTAACGCAACCAAGATTAACACCGTTGTTTTGGTGTTCTCAACGATATTTATGTTTATGGCGCTGTTTAACATCGTTTGGGGGCTAATCAAGCGCATTATTGACCTAACGATGCTTGCGATGATAAGCCCAGTTATGATGGCAACCATTCCATTTACTGGCGAAGAGAAGGACAAAAAGTCGGGCGAATATGTTGACGTGGCGTGGATTTATGACAACTGGCTGTCTTCATTGCGCTCTACGGTTTTAAGCGTTTTGGGGCTTTCAATAACGCTTAACATCTTCTTTGTTTTGGCGCCAATCATCCGCGAATTTAGGCTGTTTGACAACGCGGGGGCATTTGCAAGCCTGCCACTTGGCAACTTCTTAAATGCCAACATTTTAAACATCATCGTTCAAACAATTATGCTTGTTTGCGCGATAACTGCTATTGAAAATCTGCCAGGCCTGTTTGAGGGCTTTATCGGGGCAGACAGCGTGTTAGATTCGGGCAAGGCAACGCGTGCGTCAGTGCAGGCTATTGACGCGCAAGTCCGCGAAACCATAACCGGCCGCGAACTTATTGCAAATAAAAACCGCACCATCGGTATGCTTCAAAACAACATTCCGGGCGCCAACTTTATGATGGACAGAGCCCGAGACATCCGCACGCAGCGGGCTAAAAATAGCGCGTATAAAAGCTATAAGGGCACGTTTGATGCGCTTGTTGCTAACGGCGTTGACCCAGCCAAGGCGCGCACCCTTGCATCTAACGCTTCAAGCCAAATCGTTGCAAGTCAGGCAGAGATAGAAAAAAGGCGCCAGTCAAAGCGCGATTATTACGCAAATGCGTATTTTAAAAGCAAATAACCGCAGTGGACACTGATTGATTTAACCGCGGAGCATAATTGACTACAAACCGCTGGCGGCATTGATTATAGGCCGCGGGCGAGCAGCAGCACGCGAAAAAAGCGGCGATATGCAAAAAAATAAAGCGAGAGTAGTACGCGTAAAAAGTGGCAGTGCGCAAAAAAATAAAGCGGGCAAAAGTACACGAAAAAATGCGGGCAGTACGCAGAGAAAAATAAAAAGGTAATCCTATGAAATTTAAGTTTGGTTACAACTTAATAGCAATTGCTAACGCTTTCACTCTTGCGCGGGGTGAAAGCGGGTTTAGCAAGCAAAACTCAAACTCGTTTTTTGAGTATCCTTTGATGCTTTTAGCGGGGGTGTTTGAAGACGTGTTTAAGTTGCTTGCAACGGTGCTTATTCGCCTGCTTACGCTTGTCGGGCGATTTATGCTAACGGCGATTGATTTTTGCGTTATTTTCGTGCGCCAATTTTTGGGCATTCAGGCTGAAAGCACAACGCTTGAAGACCTAGCGGGCGACAAAATTTTTGCGTTTGTGTTCTCTGACACGGTTTTAAAAGCCGTTAAATATATGATAATTATTGGCCTTGTGCTTATCATATTGTTTTCAATAATCGCGATATTAAAGGCCGAATATGGTAACATTTCGGGCACGCCGACTGACAAAAAGCACGTGTTAGTAAGCGCGCTTAAATCGGTGTTTTTGATGGTAATCATCCCCGTAATTTTTATCGCGTCTATCATTTTAAGCAACGCGGTTTTAGCGGGGCTCTATTCGGCGACGTCGGGCGGAGAGGACGTAAGCGTTGGCACGTCTATCTGGCGGGCAAGCACCTATCAAGCGAACGCCTACCGCGCGTATGCCAATGAAGACTTGCGCGTTCCGGTGTTTTATACCTTCTCGGGTGAAACCAGCCTGTCAGACGGCGCAACGATTAACACGGACGGCGGCGTAAGCGAACTTGAAGACAGTTATCTTGAATTTAAGGCTGAAAACCAGCTTACAAAATACCTGTCAACGGCGTATATGTTTCTAACCCACACGTTTGACAGCCTCAGCGCCGTAGACGCAACCGAGCGTACCATTAACGGCGCCGACCCAACCAAGCACTCGGCATATTATGACGTGTATGACCAAAACTTTTATGCTAAGGGCGTTGAGTATTACGCGTGCGCTGACGCCATCGATTTTATGGTTAAAACCAATCATAAAACGACGGGCGGGTTCTTTATCAAGTCCATCAACGACGTCTATGAAGAGTGGGCAAGGGCAGTGGGCGCGGCCGAGATAACGGCGTTGCCTATCACCAAAACCACGCGCCTGATTAACGGCGAAGACGTCACGGGCTATCAGGTAAAGGTCTCTTACGTCGGCGAGACGGGCGAGACGGTGTATTTTTCGCCTGAGAACACGTACGACGAGGCTAACGGCACCGTTTACACGATGTGTTACGCGCAACTAAACGAAATCACCGCGGCCGACGGAAGCAAGGTTGAAACCAGCCTGCCCGTGCCGTTAATTCAGGGCGAAAATGGTTTTTATAGTGACTATATCGCCGAAAATGGCGGGCTTGTTATCGCGCGCGGTATGTTTAACCAAGAGGGGTACCCAACGGCCATAAGGTCAACGGCGGCGGGAGACATTGAGTTTTATCGCCACAACATCAACCTGCCAACGATTATCGACCTGTTCCCGACTATAAGCTATGAACTGCCTGAGGGCAAAAAAGAACTTAGCCTTTTAAGAAAGTTTGCCAAATCAGCGGTAGACATCATCACGGGGCTTGACGCGGACGAACTTATCCCATACGTTTATATCAACTTTGACATATTTGCTATCGGCAAAAAGCTTAACGTTGTTGAGGGCAAGATAACTGACAGCAATTTCAGGCTTAACTATAATATGACCGATAACAGCCTTAAAACCTATAACCTGTATCGCGAGGTCAAGATAAATTCGCTTATTTTGATATTTGCAAGCGTGCTGGTTTTAAAGTCAATATTCTTTATCGCGTTTGGGCTTATCGCGCGCATATTCGATATGGTGGCGCTGGCGATAACTTATCCATACGTGGTTGCAAGCATCCCGCTTGACGGCGGTGGCGGCCTTAAAAACTGGACTGAAACATTTATGCACCGATTGTTTTTCGTTTATGGCATAGTTGTTGCGTTTAACATCGTGCTGCTAATGATGCCTTTGATTTGGAACGTTTCGTTCTGGTCGTCAGGCGAACTTACGCCAGTGTTTGGCGCTAGTACGGGCGAACTGGGCGAGTGGACGGCCACGTTTTTGAACCTTTTGACGCACGTATTGTTCACCGTTGTTGGCTTTTCAATGATTGAGGGGCTTGCGCGAAGGTTTAACTTTATGCTGTCAACATTTGATATGAAAGGCCTTGGCAAACTTAAAAAGAAGAAAAAGGTCAAAGGCGACATCTGGCAAATTCTTGATGAGGGGAAAGAAAAAGGCTTTATCGCGGCAGTTGGCGGCGACGGCGTCAGGGAGGCTGGCGTCAACCAATCTAATCAGGCGATGGACGTTATCAAAACGGCGGGCGACGTTGTAAGCGGGCGGTCGTTTAAAAAACTGGCCACAACCAGTATGGGCAGACTTAACGACTATATCCCGGGGCGCGGCGTTAAAACCATTACGGACGACATTCGTATGCACAGCCGCGTGAACTCTGACATTCGTCAACGCACCCGCAACCAGCGCACCTATTCGCGCGAATTAACCGCGGGCATTAACAACGAACCAACCCTTACAAGCCGCACCGACGCCTTCAAAAAATCCCTAGGCAAATAATTTAAATATTAAAAAAGACTTAGCAATCGCTAAGTCTTTTGATTTTGTATAAGATTTGTCTTTTAAACCGCGCTGCTATTTTGAGAGAAGGGTGAGCATGGTTTTGACTTGGGTTTTGACGGCGGTGCGGCCGGCGGCTAAGATTTTGCGCGGGTCAAAAACGTCGGGGTAGGTTGTCAAAAACTCGCGGACGCCGCTGGTGAACGCAAGGCGAAGGTCAGTGTCCATATTAATCTTGCAGATGGCCGTTTTTTTCATCTTTTCAAGGTCCGTTAGGGCGATACCCTGGCTTTTTTTGATGTTTCCGCCAAAGCGGTTAATGTTTTCAACAAGCGCTTGTGGCACGCACGAACTTCCATGCGCAACAAGAGGGTACCCATCAGGCAGCGCGCGACTTACGCCATCAATAACGTCATAATAGATTTTTGGCGTTGACGTGCTTTTGTTAATTCCGTGCGCAGTGCCGATAGAGATGGCCAAACTGTCACACCCCGTGCGGCGGACAAACTCTTGGGCTTCTTGCGGGTCGGTTAAAATTGACGACTTAGAGACAACGGCGTCCTCAACCCCCATAATGCGGCCAAGTTCGGCCTCAACGGTGACGTCGTGGCGGTGGGCAAGGGTAACAACCTTTCGGGTTATAGCGACGTTTTCGTCAAACCCAAGCGCCGAACCGTCAAACATAACGCTTGAAAACCCCGCGGCGATACATTTTTTGCAGATGTCATAACTTGCGCCGTGGTCAAGATGCAAGGCCATTGGCAGTTTTGTTTGGCTGGTTAACGCGTCAAACATACTAACCAAAACATTAAGCCCCGCGTATTTTATGGCGCTTTCACTTGCGCTTACGATAACGGGCACGTTTTCTTCGACGGCGCCATCGATAACCGCCTGCATAGTTTCAAGGTTAGACACGTTAAACGCGCAGATAGCAACGTTTTTGCGTACGGCGTATTCAAAAATTTTTTTGGTGTTAGTTTTCATAATTCCCTCCAATTAAAATAATTGTAAACCAATCGCGCTAAAAAAACAAATTATTTGTTTAAATTGTTTGGAATTTTGAGAAAATAATTGTAAACTTAAAGCAAGGAGAGTGAAAAATTATGAAAAAAGTTAAAGTTGGTATCAATGGCTTTGGCCGCATAGGAAGCCTTATTTTAAGGGCAAGTTTTTTGGAGAATGAAAACATCCAAATCGTGGGCATTAATGACCCGTTTTTGACGGTAGAGTATGCTGCGTACATGTTAAAGCATGACAGTGTCCATGGCGCGTTTAACGCCGACATCGCTGTTGACAAAGGCGACCTTATCGTCAATGGCAACCGTATTAAATACTACGCCGAGATGAACCCTGAAAACATCGATTGGCGTGGATGCGGCGCTGAGGTTATTGCCGAGGCAACGGGCAAGTTCACCAAAATTGAAGACGCAAGCCGTCACCTTGCTGCCGGCGCGAAAAAGGTTGTTATAACCGCACCAGGCAAGGGTACACCAGTATTCGTTTATGGCGTTAACGAAAAAGAGTACAAGGCAAATATGGACATTGTTTCAAACGCAAGCTGCACAACCAACTGCCTTGCGCCTCTTGCTAAGGTTATTCATGAAAACTTTGGTATCGCCGAGGGACTTATGACCACGGTTCACGCAACAACCGCAACCCAGCTTACCGTTGACGGGTCAAGCAAGAAAGACTGGCGCGGTGGGCGTTCGGCGCTTATTAACATCATCCCAGCCAGCACGGGCGCGGCTAAGGCCGTAACCCAAGTTATCCCAGAACTTGCGGGCAAACTTACGGGTATGGCGTTTAGGGTTCCAACGGCGGACTGCTCGGTAGTTGACCTTACCGTTAAACTTGAAAAACCAACCACTTATGAAGAGATTTGCAAGGCCATCAAAAAGGCCTCTATGGGCAAATACAAAAACATCATCCGCTATACCGAAGACGCGATTGTAAGCCAAGACGTTGTTGGCGAGGTTAACACCTGCCTGTTTGACGCAACGGCCGGCATTATGCTTAACCCAACCTTTGTTAAGCTTATCGCGTGGTATGACAACGAGTGGGGCTATTCGTGCAAGGTGTGCGACCTTATCGCGCATATCGGCAAAACCTGCAAGATGATTTAGTATGAACCAGTTTTCTAAAAGACTTAAAGACACAATCAATGCAAGCGGCTTAACGCAGGGGCAGTTGGCGGCGCGCGTTAACGTTTCGCGTACTGCTATAAGCGATTATTGCAACGGAAACGCCATGCCCAGCCTTGCGGTTTTTGCAAAAATTTGTAAAGAACTTGACGAAAGCGCTGATTACCTTTTGGGGCTTAAAACCTATTAGGTGACCGTTTGCGTGGCGTCAGGCGATGTGAGTTCCTATTTTAAAGTTAAATAAAAGAGCGTCAAAAGTGGCGAGGGCTGCGTTTGAGGCTCTTTTTTTGGGGTAATTTTGGCTGCGCGGTTGTTTTTTATAGACAAATGGGCAAGATTGTGATAAAATTTGATAAAGAGGTGGGATTATGGCAAAACGCGTATGCCCAATGTGTGCTGAAATTATTGATAAAAAACTTACCAAATGCCCGATTTGTGGCCACGATTTTGCGGCCGAAAAAGAGGACGAACTGACCGCGTTTGCTAACTCGCTTGACGAAAAGAGCGACAAAAAGGCAAATGTAACATCACGCGCAGGTGCCGTAACCCAAACAAGTTTAACCGATAACGGCGATAAAGATAATCTTGGCGCAAGTAGCGACGGCGCTGACGCAAACTCAAATGCAGATGGGAATGTAGATGGGATTAATGTCGATACAAATTCAAATGCAGATAATGATGCTGCCGAAACAAACCCAAACGCAGATGGGGATGATGCCCAAACAACTTTAACGGAAGGCGAAGAAAAAGCGGGTGCTGCGGAAGGTGCAGAAGAGGGAGGCGCAACTGGTGGTGACACAGCGACCCAACCCACGCCCGTACGCAAAAGGCGTAAGCACAAACGCAAGCAGCAAGAGTTGCCCGACGTTAAAAAAGACGAGAATGGCGAACTTGAAATTGACACCACCGACGTGACGTATTTTGAGGGCGCAAAGCAGCCGTATGGCGCAAAGTCCGCCCGAGGTGAGCGTGACGATGAAAAAATTCAGTGGTGGGAGATATATAAGTGGGCTGACTTGTACCTAGCGCGCCGCAAGATAAACAAAGAGGTCAACAAGGCCGCGCGAATTGAGCCAACCTACATCAAGCACGGCGTTTTGCTGTGCCTTGCGATACTTTTTGGCTGGATGGGGGCGCACAACTTTTATGCGAAAAACCGCGGGAAGGGCTGGTTTGTTTTATCGTCGCTTATTATCGCGCTGATAGTGGTAAGCGTGCCAGCGTTTAAGGGCGTTATTGACGTGTCTATCGGTGGCGGGCTGGGGTTTGTTATCCTGATTATGTGGCTAAGTGACGTTATTTCAATCGTAATGCGCAGGTATAAGTTTAGAGAAAGCAAACTTAAATTCATCGCCAAACTTAACCTTGAAACGCGCAAAAAACTTGGCAAAAAGTATGTAAATATTAACGAGTGGTTCGTTCCATACGAAAACCGCCCAAAAAAGATTAAAAAGCAAAAAATATAAAATCATCGCCCGCGCAAATCAAACTTTAAAGGCTACGTGTATGCAAGTAAGCGCGAATTGAAACTTTGAAATTTTTGAGGTTCAAAGGTACGCAAGTAAGCGCGCAGCCTAAGAAATTGTTGCAAAAAGGGCGAAATTTAAAATGAGGCATATAATGAAAAAGATACGATTAGTTACGGGTTTGCGCCCAACGGGGCAACTTCATGTTGGACACTACATTGGTGCGCTTAAAAACCTTAAAGAACTTGTTGACAGCGAAAAGTATGAGTGTTTTGTGTTTATTGCAGACACGCAGGCGCTTACTGATAACGCTGACAACCCCGAAAAAATCAAGGCAAGCGTAAAAGAACTTATGCTTGACTTTTTGGCTGTTGGGCTTGACCCAAATAAGTGTACGCTGTTTGTTCAGTCGCAGGTGCCAGAACTGGCGGAACTGACCATGTACTATCAAAATCTGGTTACGCTTTCGCGGCTTGAACGCAACCCAACCGTAAAAAGCGAAATCAAAGAGCGCGGCTTTAACCAAAGCGTGCCCGTTGGTTTTTTGACTTATCCAATCAGCCAGGCAAGCGACATCACGGCGTATGAGGCCGAGGTTGTGCCTTGCGGAGAAGACCAAGAGCCGCTTTTAGAGCAGTGCCGCGAAATCGTTAGGTCATTTAACAAAATTTATGGCGACGTTTTGGTTGAGCCTAAGGCCATTTTAAGCAAAAACAAAAGCGAGCGCCGTCTTGTTGGTACTGACGGAAACGCCAAGATGAGCAAGTCGCTTGGCAACTGTATTTATCTGGCAGACGAGCCCGAGGCGATAAGGCAAAAGGTTATGAGTATGTACACCGACCCTAACCACATCCGCGTTGAAGATAAAGGCGACACCAAGAATAACCCAGTGTTTAAATACCTTGAAGCGTTTGGCACTGACCGCGAAAAAATCGCCGAGATGAAGGCGCACTATGAGCGCGGCGGCCTTGGCGACGTTGTTTGCAAAAGGTATCTAAACGACGTTATGCAAGAGTTTTTGGCGCCTATTCGCGAGAAACGAAAAGAATACGAAAAGCATTTTGACGAGGTGCTTGACGTGTTTAAAAAGGGTTCGCTTCACGCGCGCGAGGTGGCAAAATGTACGGTAGCCAAAGTTAGAAAAGCAATGCAACTTGAATACTTTGATTAATTTGATTGTTTTTAAATATAAACAAACTATGGAATTTTTGCGTCACTGCGCCTTTATGGTGGCGGTTAGTTATTTAATATTCGTGCTGACTTAATTAAGCGGTTGGTTATTTAAAATTCGTGCTGTCTTAATTAAGTGTAGAAATTTTTAAAGGAGAGAGTATGAAAAACTATTTTATTATTGCGGGGGCGGGCGACACGCCGTTTGATAACTGGTATAACTCGGTTAGGACAGAGCTTACCAGTCGCGGGTTTAACGTTGTTGTTCCGTTTATGCCAAATGGCGATTTTTCAAACTATAAGGCGTGGGAAAGGGTGCTTAATTCGTACGTCAAAATCGGGCAGATAAACAAGCAGACCACCATCATCGCGCATGACAGCGCTTGTGCGTTCGTTGGCAAATTTATCGCCAAAAACCACGTAAACATCAACGGTATCATCGCCGTTAGTCCGTTTAACACAATGCTTGGCGCGGCCGAAGACAAACTTACAAAAAGCTTTATCTGCAAAAATGAAATCCTTGCCAAAACTGAAAAGTACGTCAAATTCTATCACGCGATAACGTCAACCAATGACCCTGTTATCGCCGACGCGGTGTTTGACAAGTTTGTTGAGGTAACGGGCGCTAAGCCACACAAGATTGAGGCAGCGGGGCACTTTTCAACCGAAAGCGGATACAGCACCTTCCCTGAACTTATCTCGCTTATCGAAGAAATTAATAAGATTGTTTAGGCGGCCTTATTTAAACCCCAAAAAAGGCTTATACTAAAATAAAAGCAGCCTTATTTAAACCTGTAAAACTGCTTATAATAACAATAAGAAAAATTATTAAGGAAACTAAGATGGAAATTTATGTAACCGATGAAAATATTCGCGACCTGCTTATCTATCGCCTGTTTTATAACAAGCGTACGGGCAAGGTAGACAAGGTGCCTGAGTGGGTTTTTAAAGGCAAGCCATACCGCGAACTTGAAGCCGCGCTTTTAAAGTTTTTTAAGGGCGGCAACAAGGCGGGCGTTTGGTATACGCGTCAAGAGGCCAAAGATTTTCTTGCGCGCTCTCGAAATGCGTCGATTTTGATGGGTGGCGACTTTTTTTCTAACCCCATTCAAACCATAACCGACGTGCTTAAAGCCACGGACGCTGACGAAAACGTTATCGCCCAGCTTGACGATGTGTTTTTAAGTTATTATCGCGCCTATCAAGACAAGGTGGTTGACGCTGACGGCTTTAAAGTGCCCGCCACGCGTGACATCTCGCGTTTTGTTAAGAACGTGACCGAGCGCATCGAAAGCACGATGGACGAAACCAACAACCTTGGCGTTAGGTTTTATCGCGAAAA
Organism: Acutalibacteraceae bacterium; assembly: GCA_963602035.1. Taxonomy (GTDB): domain Bacteria; phylum Bacillota; class Clostridia; order Christensenellales; family UBA1242; genus UMGS2070. The sequence continues at coordinate 32,274 of CAVCHC010000008.1, forward strand.
GGTAGACAAAATCGTTGACGTGGCGTATCTGTATAACTCGCTTTTAACGCACCTGCCAGAGGCAGAGTACAGCGCAACCGAAAAGCGCGTTGTTAGGTTTGCGGACGAAATCTTGTTAAACCGCGTGCTTGACACTGAGTTTTTCAAAACTATGGACGTTAAAAATGCGTCAAAAATTGTAAGCACGCTGGCTAGCGTTGAGGTGTTGGGCGCCGACGCGTTTGGTAAAGAGGATATGCGCGCCTTGCTTGACAAAACCGCGTCTATTCTTAACAGTTCGTCGGCCGAAAAAGTTGCCGAGTGTCACAAGGTTTTAAACCGCTTTAAAAACTATCTTTTAGGCGCCGCGCGTGACGACGAAGAGTTTAAAAAGGCCATTAACGATAACGTTAATATGAAAAAAGTTGTGCTTAAATCGGGCACAGTTTTGGCAACGGCGCCAGACGTACTTAACTATAACTATGAACTTTTAACGGGCGAAAGCTTGTCAAAAATGTATCTTAAATATGGCGACGAACTTTTTGGCAACCACGGCGCGGGCGAAGACAGGCATATGGAGGTGGCGGCGTCGGGCAAGATGCGAATCAATCTTACGCCGTATGAGCTGTATACCGTGTTGGTCAACAGCCCGTCTCTAATGCTTAACTCGCTTACGCCTATGCGGCTTAACAAGGTGGGGCAGTTTTATAAACAGGCGATTGACGCGGCGATGGCGGATGGCGAAACGGCGCGATTTAAAGCCAGCAACTTCCCGATGGAAAAACTGTTAAACTTTAACAACATCGGCGATATAACCGCCCTGTCACTAAGTATGCTTAACGATAAGGCGGCCGAAAATTTTGCTAAAAATATGAAGACGCTTAATCGCGCGCTTACGGGTGCGCAGGTGTTTGACGTAATGCAGAAAAACATCAACCTGTTTTTTGAAGACAATGCGCGTATCGCGTCACGTATGGACACAATTTTGGGCACTGCCCGCACCAAAGAGCAGCAAGAGGATATGCTTAACATCTTGCTTAATGAGTCGTTTATGCAAAAAGGCCGAAAAGATGCAACCAGCAAAAGCAAAGGCCAGTCAAGGCGAGACGATGTTAAGGGAGACAGCAGATTTGCTGAGCGCAGTTTTGTTGAGTTGTCTATCGAGGAGCCGTTTTCTAAGGCTATCAAAACGGCCAGTGCGGATAAGTGCCATAAATACCTAACCCAGTTGGTAGACGAGATTAAAGATAAGTTAAACACGGCGGTTAAGACTGAGGCGGTTGACGAGAAGGCTGAAAAAGAGTTGCGTTCGTCAATAGTAGGCAGCGGGCTGGTTTTGGCGCGTCTTAAAGACATCTTAACGCACGAAGAAGCCGAGGCTGATGCGGCCGCAAAACTGTCGCAATACATCGAGGCGCGCGAAGAGCAGTTTGGCGCGTTCTCTCAAACGTGCACAAGTGTGTGTGAGATGATTAGCCAAAACGTACCGTTTGTAAAGCGCGGTAAGGGCGAGCACAAAACTGCAAACAACTTTAAGTCGCGCGCGGTTGAAGACTTTATGAAGCAGGTGGCGGCGGCTGACGGCGTGTCTCGCGAAGACAAGGTGAAACTAATCAAGGCACAGATGCAACTGGCCGAACGGTTTAAGGGCGAAGAAGACCTTGAAACGTTTACGCTTAACCAAAACAGGGTGGCGGGCGAAGAAAAGTTTTTTGACGCGGCCGAAAAGTATGAGTTTTTTGCGCGCGTCCGCGAACAAATTAATCGCTCAATTTTAAGCAAGGCTAGTACAGACGAGAAAACGAAATAAAATGATGATAAAACTCTATGTTAGTTTAAATGGGCTGGCATAGAGTTTTTTATATTGATAACATATATAACTATATAT
>CAVCHC010000009.1:0-421 GCA_963602035.1 Acutalibacteraceae bacterium
AATTAGCATCATGCGGAAAGATCTGAAAAATAATTTATCTGAAATAATGATTGACAATAATTAAAGCACAAAGGAATATAAAATGAAATTTAGATTAAAGACGCAGCCGTATCAACAGGAAGCTGTAACGAATATTAGTAAGGTATTCAAAGGGCAGCCAAAGTTGGATATGGTTAGATACACAAGAGACTTAGGTATTAAGAAAAAGGCTGACTTAGTTACGCAGGCTTCACTTTTTGACGCCTTTGAAGAAAATGATGATGGTTTCGAAAATGCTAAGATTTTGCTTGATGAAACTGACATTTTGCAAAACATAAAGCATATTCAACAAGATTGCAACTACAAAGAGTCAGAAGAGTTGGTTAAAGGTCTTGGCAAATGTTCGCTTGACATTGAAATGGAAACAGGAACAGGTAAAACA
>CAVCHC010000009.1:431-31191 GCA_963602035.1 Acutalibacteraceae bacterium
GTGTATATCAACACCATTTTTGATTTAAACGAAAGATATGGTTGGAGTAAATTCATAGTTGTTGTTCCTAGCATTGCTATTCGTGAAGGCGTTAAAAAGTCATTCCAGATGATGGAAGATCACTTTATGGATCGCTATCACAAAAAGGCAAGATACTTTGTTTATAACAGCAAAAGACTTAGTGAACTTGATAGTTTTGCTTCAAGCAGTGATATCAATGTAATGATTATCAACACCCAAGCGTTCAACGCTCGTGGCGCTGATGCCAGAAGAATTGATATGGTGCTTGATGAATTCCAATCAAGAAAACCAATAGATGTTGTAGCAAAAACAAGACCAATACTAATCCTTGATGAACCACAAAAGATGGGCGATGAAAAGAGTGCAACACAACTTTCACTTCGCAAATTTAATCCACTATTTTGTATGAACTTTTCAGCAACACACAAAAAGCAACACAACCTTGTATATTGTTTGGACGCGGTGGATGCATACAACAAATGCCTGGTTAAAAAGATTCAAGTTAAAGGCTTTGAGATTAAGAACTTGCGTGGAACAGATAAGTACTTGTATTTGCAAGACATTGTGCTTTCACCAAACAAACCACCAATGGCCAGAATAGAAATGGAAATCAACTATAAAACTGGCATAAACAGAGAAACGCGCCTTGTTGCGGTTGGCAGAAATTTGTATGATATTTCCGCTGGTAAGGGTGCAACTCCTTTGCAGCAGTATAAGGACGGCTTTGTTGTTTCTGACATCAATCCATTCAATAACACGGTCACTTTTCTAAACGGGCTGGTTATGCATTATCACGACGTGGTTGGCGACATATCAGACAAAGACCTTAGAAGAATTCAAATAAGAGAAACTATTCGTTCTCACCTTGAAAAAGAAGAGATGCTTTATGATAAAGGGATCAAATGCTTGTCATTGTTCTTCATTGATGAAGTTGTAAAGTATAGAGACTACAACGAGCCAGATGAAAAAGGCGAATATGCAAGAATGTTTGAAGAAGAGTACACAAAGGCTCTTAACGAAAAGATAACATTATTTGAAACACCTTACATTCGTTACTTGAAAGGCATTGATGTTAAAGACACACACAAAGGTTATTTCTCAATAGATAAAAAGACCGGAAGAATGATTGACTCAAAAGAAAGCAAAGGCGAAGGTTCAGATGATATTTCAGCATACGACCTAATACTAAAAAACAAAGAGAGATTGCTTTCAAAAGAAGAACCAACAAGGTTTATATTCTCGCACTCAGCACTTCGTGAAGGTTGGGATAACCCAAACATCTTCCAAATTTGTGCATTGAAACCAGGTGGCGATAGTGCAATTGCTAAACGACAAGAAGTCGGTCGTGGACTTCGTATTGCTGTAAATATGCAAGGTGACAGAACAGACCTTCACTATTTCAAGAATGAGAGATCCTCCTTCCATAATGTAAACACTTTGACAGTTATTGCAACCGACAGCTATAAAGACTTTGTTGGTTCAATACAAAAAGTGCTTAAAGAAAACCTTGCAGACAGACCTACAAGAGCAACAATCGAATATTTCCGTGGCAAGTTTGTTAGCAATGGAAAAGAGAGGATTCAAGTTAGCGGCGAAATGGCAAATGCAATTTATAAATATCTTGCCAAAAACGACTATACTGATGACAATGATAAAATCAGTCAAAAATACTTTGATGACAAGGCAAACAATACGCTCGCCGCGATGCCAGAAATCCTTGCGCCATACACTGAAAGCGTGCATAAACTTGTTGAAAGTATTTACAACGAAAAAACACTTGATGGTATGTTTGAAGATGGCAACAAGGCAACCGTAGAAAGTAATCCGCTTAACGACAACTTCCACAAGGCAGAGTTCCAAAAACTTTGGAAGCAGATCAACCACAAGTATACATACAAGGTTGACTTTGACAGTGAAGAACTTATCCAGCACTCAATTGAAAACATTAATGAAAAGTTGTTTGTTACTGAATTAAAGTACATTATTACAATTGGTCAGCAGAAGAGAATAATGGACGAAAACGCATTAAAGCGTGGCGATTCGTTCACCACAACGGACACGCGCACTGAAACGATCCGTAGTGGCGCGGCCGATAATACAAAATATGATCTTATTGGCAAAATTGTAGACAACACAAAATTGACTAGAAGAACAGTGGTTCGCATTTTACAGGGTATAACAAGAGAAAAATTTGAGATGTTTGCTATCAACCCAGAAGAGTTTATAACCAAAATTTCAAGGCTTATAGATGAACAAAAGGGCTCAATGATTATTGACCACATAACGTACAACAAAACCGAAGGGGAATACGACAGCGATATCTTCACAGGAAGCCAAGCGAAGATTGATTTTGACAAGGCATATAAGGCGCAAAAGGCAATTCAAGACTATGTCGTAACAGATGGAAGTGCCGAAGAGTCAATAGAGCGTAAGTTTGCAAAAGAACTTGATGTAGCAAATGAAGTTTGTGTATATGCTAAGCTTCCAAGATCGTTCCAAATTCCAACGCCTGTTGGCAACTATGCGCCAGACTGGGCAATAGCGTTTAACGAAGGCAGTGTAAAACACATTTATTTTGTTGCTGAAACAAAAGGCAGAATGGAAACGCTAGAACTTCGTGGGATAGAAAAAGCAAAAACAGATTGTGCTAAAAAGTTGTTTGACCAGCTTCAACTTGCAGGCAATGTAAGATACGAAGTTGTCAATGATTACCAAAGTTTGCTAGACAAAATGCGCGCGATGGACTAAGTGTGCCACCACGCGCTGCCAGCTAGTATCACCTTTGCCAATCTATCCCCTATGCTTTGTGTGGCAATTTGGCATAAGTCTACCGCGGAGAATATCGAATTTTATTTTGTTAAGGCAGATGGGTGTGGTATAATGGCGATGATGAGGAAGGGGCGTTATGGCGGAGGTTATTGTAAGAATTGTGCCTAAGTGTGCCACTGAAAGGGTATCGCTGTGGAGGCTTAGGCGCGCTGTGAGGTTTTTGAAAAAGACCCTTATAGGTGCGAAAAGTGACGATGTGTTTTGTAATGGAACAAATAGAGGCGCTAAGGGCGATGATGTACTGCGTTTTGGTGTTAATGTAGCAGTGCATAGTGACAAGATGGCACGTAATGGTAATGATGTAGGCGTGAAAGGTGGCAATGTTTTACGTGGCGATGTGACGGCGCGAGAGGTTGATTATAAACGCTATAAAAATGTTGAGTTCATTGACTGTGGCGCAAATCTTGAAAGCATATCTTGCCCGAATTGCGGGGAGGAAATTAACTTTTCGTGGTGGGGCGAGGCAATGAACAAGTCCTATGAGACGCTTTTTAAAGAGATGGGAGTAATGACGCCGTGCTGCAACAAAAAAACCACGCTCGGTGGTCTTAAATATAATGCGCCGTGCTCCTTCGCGAAGACAGAAATAAGGGTTTTTGACCCGCAAGATTTGATACCAGAAGAAACCATTCACGCCATTGAAAGAATTTGCAAAACGCCATTTCAAGTAATATACCAAAGGGTATAAAGGTGAATTATGTTAAAAAATCATAAGCAATATAATATTAGGCTTTTAACTATTGATGACTTAAAACAGATAACAGATTTGTTCGCGGCGATTAAGCGCAACGGTTTTATGGTTTGGGACGCCGACTACCCAAGTGAAGATTTGGTGCGCTTTGACATCGCGCGAAACGGGCTGTATGGGGTTTTTGATGGCCGCGATTTAGTGGCTGTGTGTTTTGCTGGCCAAAGATGTGAGGATAATGAAGAGGGCTTTATGTGGCGAGAGACGTTTAACAAACGGGGCACATTTGCGCGCCTTGGAGTTTTGCCGAATTATCAACATCAGGGTATTGCAACAATGCTTGTTAAGTCTGTACTAGCACAACTAAAACAGGAAGGCTATGACGGAGTAAGAATTATGGTTGATACAAGAAACACAAATGCTATTAACCTTTATCAAAAGTTTGGTTTTTTTAATTGCGGCGAGGTAAAGCGTTTTGGTCAACAGTATTACCTGCTTGAACTGAGATTATAATGCCGATAATGAAGTCACTTTAAATGGTTACTACGGGGCGGCGTTGCGAAGTGTCGGGCAAGGTGGTTATTGGATAACGCTCGTCGCCGTTAGGTAGTTGAACGGCCGGATATTGGTTGTTTGAGTTTGATAGTTGAATGGCCGGATATTGGTTGTCAATGGTAGGAATTACAATATTTGCCTCGGTGGCGGGGAGAGGGTTGCGAGTTGTGGTTGAAGTGTTGATGTAGTCTTGCGTCGCGAGGTCATAGAAAGATTTTTTGTCAACGTTTGCACTAAAAAGCGGGTTTGGCGTGTAGGTGCGGACGTTTTTTTTGTTCGCAAAAATTCTATTTGGCTGAGCAGCGCAAGCAATGTTTTCGTCAGCTTGGTTGAGTTGATGGCCGTCGCATTGCTGCGTGTTTGCAAGAGACTGCCCGTCGGTTGACGATGGTGTTATTTCTTTAACAAAATCGATGGTTTTGGTAGCCGTGTCGCCAGCCGAGCCGTCAAAAGTAACCCTTGCAGGTGCCTCGACGATGGTGTCCCTGGTATTATTGTTATCGGTATCGTTATTGTTGGCGTCGGTTTGTGCGTCGGTAAGAGGTTGCTGGTCGTCGCTTGAAACAAGGCCAGTCAAAACATTTGGCATAGCGCCGCCGTTAATATTGGTGTTGCCCACGCCGCTGTTTACCACGCCAGTACCGACCCCGACGCCGCCAGCCACGCCCGCACCATTGCCCGCAAGCCCAGCACCGCCGATCCCGACCTCGCCGATAACGCCGTTGCCCTCAACAATTTCGCCCGCGATAGGGTAGCCAAAGCCGCCCATACTATTGGCGATTCCCGAGCCGACTCCAACGCCTGCACCATACGGATACGCGCCAATACCCGTGCCGACACCTGCGCCGATACCCATCCCATATGGGTAAGCCCCGACACCTCCTATACCGACACCGTTACCGACCATCCCATATGGGTAGGTCACGCCGTTCATCATTCCCGAGCCGACTCCAACGCCCGCGCCATAAGGGTACGCGCCGATAGTCCCGACGCCGCCCATTCCATAATTAAGGCCGCCCATCGGGTACGTCGCGCCAAGTCCTGTACCGACGCCCGCGCCGCCGAAACCGACTGTGCCGACTCCTGTACCAAGCCCCGCATACGGATAAGCGCCGAGGCCATTGCCGACCCCAGCGCCGTAAGTGTAACCGCCAATACCCGTGCCAGCGCCGAAACCGACTGAGCCAACACCCGTTCCAGCACCGATTCCTGTGCCGATGCCAAGCGTGCCCGCGCCATAGTTTTGGCCGTTGACGCCCATATTGTATGGGTTGTTCATTGTGTAGTTAGGGGAGCCGCCGCCGAAAAGCCCGCTGCCCTCAAAGCTGGCGTTCGCGACGTTGCCCTCTAAAATCTGCGTCGTGTTGGCGTTTTGGCCATTGACGCCCCCAGCCGTGTTTGACGCGGAGTTGGCGCCGTTTGAGTTGCCAGTTGTAATCTGCGACTTAGCATTTTCAACGTTGGTTTTAAGGATGTCTATTATGTTCATCGTTGCAACAACGGCCGACTCGATTTTGGCGCCGCGCGTGTTAAGTACCTCGGTCGCGCGAATGATGTGACTGTTGGCAAGGCTGGCGTAGGCATCCGTATTGCCAAAGTTGGTGGCCTCATTCAGATGATTTTTGACCGTTCCTTGGTTGCTTTTAAGGTAAGCCGTAGACTCTTTTATGATATTTGCGTATGAATTTATTGCGTTAATTTCGTCTTGGCTGAGAGTAATTGAGCCGTTATACAGGTCGCTGATATAAAGCATAATCACGGTGCGGACTTTAACGAGGTCGGCGATAAGTTCGCTTATGCGCGCCGAACTGGTTGCAAGGTCGCTGTAAATTGAGTTGGTGGACGTGCTGGTATCAATTTCGTTGCCGCCCGTTGTGATGCCCGTTTGGTTTAAAATTTTGTTGGCGTCGCCGTCGGTTATATTTTCGCTGTTGATGCCAATCGAGTTGTTTTTGTTGGTGTTATTGTTTTGATTGCTATCGGGGTCAGTGGCGCCACTGTTGCCTGAACTTGTATTATTGTTAGTGCTGTTGCCCGTGTTGTTGTTGTTGTTGTTGTTGTTGTTGTTGTTGTTGTTGTTGTTGTTGTTGGCGCTGGTGTTATCTTGGATATTACGGATGCCAGTGTTATTATCATTATTATTATTATTATTATTATTATTGGCGCTGGTGTTAGTGGTGCTGTTAGTGGTGGAGTTGGCATCGTCTACTGTAAAGCCGGAGTCGATATTTATAGGTTTGCTACAAATTGGCTTGCAGTTTTCGCAGCCATCTTTATTGCAATTATTGCAGTTGCCATACGTATTTTGATTACAGCCATTACAATCGTTACAGGTATTTTGGTTGCAATCGTCACATCTGTTTTGGTTATTAAAACTGCTAACATTTGCGTTATTGTTGCAGCAGCCGCTTTGACCATCAATGCAATTATTACAGTTTGTTTGGTCGCTTTGGCAAAAGTTTTCATTGTTTTTGTATGAGTTATTGCCATCTATTTTTCTTGCGCCGGGGTGGGTTGTGGCGTATGGATGCTCGCCCGTAAATTCTGCATTTTTATCGTCATTTTGCAAAAATTTGTTAATATTTTTAACATTTGACCCCGAAATTGCGTTTTTTACAATCTTATTTTTATTAATAATGGTGGTACTGTCAGGGGTGTCTGTCACGTCGATATTATTACAATTGTCTTCATTGCATTCGCCTGGCTGATAGCATTCTGGGCATGTGGTGCTAGCAAAAATGCTGTTGTTTGCGTTGTTGTTTGTAAGAAAACAAAGCGCAGCTTGTGCGGTTTGTTGGTTGCTGTTAAGGCTTTTAATTTGACTTATCGTGGTGTTGTCTAAAACATCAAGATTGCTTACGCTGTAAACAAGGTTGGTTATCGTGTTGTCAAGGTTGCGCGCCATTGTTTTGGACGTGCTGCCGCAGCCGGTTAAGGCAATGACGGTTAAGATTAAAACAAAAGATGTAAGAAGTTTTTTCATAATATTCTCCTTTTGTGGTAGTGTTTGCAAAGAAATCAAAAATATTTATGTTGAATAATTTTTTGTTTGGCGTCAATAATATTTTCAAGAGGGAACTATGGATATTAAAAAACGAAATCAATTTTATCTTGAATATGTTGAAAATAAGTCGCCTAAGGCAAGCTGGTTTAAGTCGCTTTTTCATGCATTCTTAATCGGCGGGGCAATATGCTGTTTTGGACAAATGTGCGGCGATATTATTAAGTCATATTTTCCGCTTATGAACATTTTAACGGTGGGCATATGGAGCAGTGCTATCATTATAACAGTCACAATTTTGCTTACTGGGTTTGGCGTTTTTGACTGTATCGCACGGTTTGGCGGCGCGGGCACCGTTGTGCCTATTTCGGGCTTTGCAAACTCTATCGCGTCGTGCGCAATTGAGTTTAAAAAGGAAGGACTTGTGTTTGGGCTTGGCGCAAAAATGTTTTATATTGCGGGGCCAGTTATTGCTAACGGCGTTACGTATTCGCTTATCGTTGGCATAATTTATTGGATAATTCAATTGTTTTAATCAAAAATTTGCAAGAAATTTTTTTAAAATCAAGGGTAAAAAATCAGCGGTTTTTGCAATAGATTGAAGAAAAATTTATAAATTTTGTATTTATAAAAAACGCAAAAATGAACACAAAATGCAAAAATAATGGCAAAATATTGCAAAACAAGTACAAAAATGCAGAAAATGAGGAGTTTATGAATAAAAAACTTGGTAATCAAACATACGAGTTGGCAAACCCGCCACACATTATTGCGTCGGCTTCATTTGTTGGCGAAAAAGAAAGTTTTGGGCCGTTTGGCGAATATCTTAAAAACTATGCGCCCGATGATAAGATGGGCGAGGATACTTTTGAAAAGGCTGAACGTGCTTTTTTTGAAAAGGCGTTAACGCTTGGGCTTAAAAACGCAAAACTTAAACGCGACGAAGTTGACCTTTTGGTTGGTGGCGACATTCTTAACCAGATTGTTTCAATCAACTATACCGCGCGCGACTTTGCGATTCCGCTTATCGGGGTTTATGGTGCGTGCTCAACGATGAGTGAAAGTTTGGCGGTTGCGGCAGGGCTTATGAGTGGCGGTATTGGCAAAAAAGTTGTGTGTTTAACGGGTAGCCATTTCAGTTCGGCCGAAAGACAATATCGAAACCCGCTTGAATTTGGCAACCAGCGCCCAACGTACTCTCAATGGACGGCCACGGGGGCGGGGTGCTCGGTTTTGTCAGCGGACGGAACGGGGCCAAAGATAACCCGCATCGCGTTTGGAAAGGTGACAGATTTTGGCGTTGTTGATATCGCCAACATGGGTGCCGCGATGGCGCCCGCCGCTCACCAAGTAATCAAGGCGTTTTTAGAAGACACCAAAACGACGCCCGACGATTATGACCTTATCGCAACGGGCGACCTTGGCAAACTAGGCAGCGATATCCTAAGAGATTTGCTTTATAAAGACGGCATTAAGTTGGGGTCAAACTATATGGACTGCGGGCACTGTTTATTTAACAGTGAGCAAAAAACTTTTCAAGGCGGCAGCGGCGCGGGGTGTTCGGCCATCGTTTTAAACTCGTACATTCTTGAAAAGATGAAAAAAGGCGTGTTTGAAAAGGTATTGCTTGTTGCGACGGGTGCACTTATGAGCACAACGCTTAACCAACAGGGCGAATCAATTCCGTGTATCGCGCACGTGGTTCAAATTGAAAATTAGGAGGCAAAAATGCTTGAAAGTTTGTTGATGTATTTAAAGGTTTTGTTTGTTGGCGGCACCATCTGTATGATTGGCGAAATCATCATGATTACCACCAAAATTACGCCGGCAAGAATCTTGGTTTTGTTTTTGATGATAGGCGCCGTGCTTGGTGGTTTTGGGCTTTATAACTATGTAATAGAATGGGCGGGTGCGGGCGCAACGGTGCCGATTATCGGGTTTGGAAATTCGCTTGCGCAAGGTGCTGTTAATGGCGCAAAAACGGATGGACTGTTTGGCGCGCTTGGCGGCGGACTGATGGCAACGGCGGTTGGGATTTCGCTTTCGATTGGCCTAAGTTATCTTGTAGCGCTTTTAACGTCAAGCAAAACTAAAAAGCAATAAAAAACGCAAAATCGCGCTAAAATTATAAAAATATTGCATTATTTTTTTAAATTTGTATTAAAATTGCAGTTTTTATAATCACACATAAATGTAAGTTTTGGCAACAAAAGCAAAAAGAAAAGCGCTTAAAAATTGTGCTAAGTCTAATCTTAAAACGTGCTGCATAAACTTAAATATGAAACGCGCGATAGGGTGTATTAATCTGCGAAGACGCAAAAGAGTGGTCAAGTTTTTGGCCATTTTTTTGGTTGTGTTTGGACTGCTTTTTGCGTATATGCATTTCATCGCAACGCCTATGCTTACGCGTACGAGTTCGTCACAGGTAACGGTTTATGCCAACAAGGCGATGAACGTTGCCATCACTGAGGCGATGAACCAAAACATAACCTATGACGACCTTATTCATATCGTTACCGACAGCGCTGGAAGGATAAGTATGATTCAAGCAAACTCGGTTCAAATCAACACGCTTAGCAAGCTTATCGGGCGCGTAACGATGTCTACGCTTAATGACCTTATCAAGGCGCCCATCACCATCCCGCTTGGCGCGTTTACGGGCATCCCAATTTTTTCAGGCCTTGGCCCCAAAATTCCCATCAACATTTATCCGTATGGCGACATTAATTGTTTTTTTGAAAGCAGGTTTGTAAGCGCGGGTATCAACCAAACGCAACACAAAATCTACCTTAACGTTTATTGCATTGTAAGCGTGATTTTGCCATTTTGTAACCTTAAAGTAAACACCAAAAGCGAGGTGCTGCTTTGCGAAAGCGTGATTATCGGCGAAATTCCAGAGACCTATCTTAAATCAAACACGCTGACCGAGATGCTTAACCTTGTTCCATAATTAGCCATAATTATAAGCAGGTAACAAATTGTATCTTGTTCCGTAACTAGTATGTAACGAATGGCGCATTGCTGACAAAGCCAGGCGAATGTATCACATTTGTAATTATGGTTGGGTGTGCATTACATTTGTAATTGCGGCTGTATATATTACATTTGAAATCACATCCGTGCGGGCGACGCGGAGGCTACGTAAAAGTGCAAGAGGGTTTATTGAAAAAGCGCTTGCAATGACGGGCGCTATGTGGTAAAATACGCGTGAGGAAATTATGGATAACAAGTTTTTTAATCTTGACAATGCAAGCACCACGGCGCCATATCCTGAGGTCGTGCGCGCAATTGATATTGCATTAACCGACGACTATCTTAATATGGGCGCAAAATACAAGCAAGCCCGCGTTATCGCGCAAAAAACTGAGGCTATAAAAAAGGGTATGCTTAACCTTCTTGGCGCAACAGCTGGCGACGTTATCATCACGCCAAGCGCCACGGCGGCCAACAACCTTGCGTTCACGGCCTTTAACGTAAGCGCGAAAAAAACGGCCTTGGTTGGCAGCGGTGAACACTCGTCCGTGCACGAGGTCGCAAAACACCTAACAGACGCGGGCGCGAAAGTTGAGTTTATCAAACTGACCTCCGCGGGCACCATCGACCTTGACGACTTTAAGCGCAAGATGACTGATGGCGTTGCGTTTGTTTCTGTTATGCTTGTAAGCAACGAAACGGGCGCGATTAACCCCGTGGCGGAAATTGCCAAAATCGCGAAAACCGTTAACCCAAACTGCATCGTGCATACGGACGCGGTTCAGGCGCTTGGAAAGATTGACGTAAACGTGCGCGCGCTTGGCGTTGATATGCTTACCATCTCGGCGCATAAGATTTGTGGCCCAAAAGGCATCGGCGCGTTGTATGCTCGCGATAAAAACAAACTTAAACCTATCATCTTTGGCGGCGGGCAAGAAAGCGGCCTCGTTTCGGGTACTGAGAACTTTGCGTACCTTTCGGGCTTTTACACCGCGATGAAGATTAAACTTGGGCGCCTTAAAGAAGACGCGCAAAAGGCGCTTGAAGACAAATTGGCCTTTATAAACGCGCTTAAAAACAGGCAAATTGACTTTAAAATCAATGGCCAAATAGAAGGGTTCAGCCCATACATTCTTAACATCGAAATCGCGGGCGTGCGCGGCGAGGTCTTGTTGCACGCGTTGGCCGAAAGCAATATACTTATAGCCACGGGCTCGGCTTGCTCGTCAAAAAAGCGCGGCAACCGTACCCTTGAAGCGATGGGGCAGACGGCCACCGAGATTGACAGCGCAATACGCATTTCGTTTTCGCCCGATGCTAACTATGACTTTGACTACATCGCCGATAAATTTAAAGAGGTTATCGCGTTTGTTAAGGCCGACTAAATTTGCGCCGCGAGATAGCGATATAAAGCGGCTGAGATTGCCACCTCGTCGCAACGCAAAATTGTTTCACGAGCACGCTTGCGCGTGGGATAAAGCGGCTGAGATTGCCACGTCACTGCGTTCCTCGCAATGACAAAATGACAGTATGGTTTCGTCCATATTTCAACTTTACACTTTAAACTTTAAAAAAAGGAATTACTGATGAGAAACGTTATTTTAATTAGATACAGCGAAATTCATTTAAAGGGCAAAAACCGCGGCTTTTTTGAGAAGCTTTTAATTGAAAACATCAAGCACGCGGTTAAAGATTTTAACGCAAAACTCGGCCACATTGCGGGCAGGTACATTTTGACCGACTATAACGCGGCTGATGAGGCAGAATTAATCGAGCGCTTAAAGTGCGTGTCGGGTATTTTTTCATTTTCGCCAGCCATTGAAGTTGAGTCTACCCTTGAAAACATCTCGCGTCTTGCCACAGACCTAACGCGCGATTTGACGGGCACTTTTAAGATTGAAACCAACCGCGCAGACAAGACTTTTCCATTAAACAGTATGCAAGTCAGCCGCGAGGTGGGCGGAGATTGCCTTGAACGTAACCCGCGCCTTAAAGTTGACGTAACTAACCCTGACACAACCGTGCACATCGACATCCGCGAAAGTGGCAATACGTACGTGTTTACCCAAATGGTGGCGGGGATGGGCGGTATGCCTGTTGGCTCGTCGGGCAAGGGGCTTTTGCTTTTGTCAGGCGGGATAGACAGCCCGGTTGCGGGGTATATGATGGCCAAGCGCGGCGTCAAGATTTTTGCGCTGCATTTTCACAGCTTCCCGTACACCAGCCCGCAAGCCAAAGAAAAGGTTATAACCCTTGCCAAAGAACTTTCAAAATACGCGGGGCACATCAAGATGCACGTGGTAAGCGTAACCAAAATTCAGCAAGAAATTCACCGCCACTGCAAAAGCGAGTTTATGATAACCCTACTTAGGCGCTTTATGTTTAAAATCGCCGAAAAAATCGCCAAAGAAAACGGCTATGATATGATAATAACCGGCGAAAATCTGGGTCAGGTTGCAAGCCAAACGATTGAAAGTATGACCGTGGTTGAAAACGTGGTTAAATCTACCGTTATCGCGCGCCCACTTATCGCGTTTGACAAGGTTGACATCATCGACATTGCCCGAAAAATTGGCACGTACGAGACGTCAATTCAGCCTTTTGAAGACTGTTGCACCGTCTTTTTACCTAAAAACCCAGTCACCAAACCAAAACTTAGGCACGCCGAGTTTGAAGAGACCCACCTTGACGTTGACACCCTTATCGCCGACGCCCTAACCACCCAAGAAATCATCAATATTTAGGTTGACCTAAGCGTAACTTAATACTAATGGCGAATAAAAAACTCTATGAAGAATTATCAACATAGAGTTTTTTTTGCAAGTTTTAAAGTGAATAATAAGGCATTTTGTAATCGTATTATAATCGCAATTTGAACCTAAAAGAAAATTAAAATCAGTCGCCATCGAAATTGAACTTGAAAGAAAAGTAAATTTAGTCGTCATCGAACGTCGCGCTTGAATGGCTGAACGAAGTAGTAGTACTTTGTGCGTTTGAATGGCTGAATGAATTAGTAGTGCTTGGTGCGGTTGAAAGTGGGGGGAGGTTGGTGGCGGAGAAGATTTCGGTGCGCTTGGTTTTAAGGGGCGCGTTGGGGTCAGCAAGCGTCACGCGGCCGTCGTTAAGGTCATCAAGGCTGATGTCAGCGTCAACGATGCCTGCTGGGCGCCTGAAATTGTCAGGGCGGTGAGAGGCGTAAACGCTTGAAATCATCTGCTTGTTTAGTATCGTTGGGTAGGTTGACCCGTTAACGCTTGCGGGCAATTGTTTTAGCGAGTTTGACGCGCCAACCCACGTGGCGAAAGTGTGCTCGCTGGTTACTGACAGGCTGTACGCGTCACTGTTGCTTACAGAGCCTTTTATGCCAACCGTGCCCGTTTTTGACGCAACGTCAAAGTCAAAGCCTGAGAGCCTTGACGCCGTCCCGCGCTTAGACACGCCTTTTAAACAATCGGCCACAAGATAGGCCGTTTCTTTTTTCATCGCTTGGGTTTTAGATGGCGAATTTTCAAACAGAACCTGCCCGTTAGCGTTTTCTATCCTTTTGATAAACTTGGCGGGCGCAAACATCCCGTCACAGCCGAAACTTGAAAACGCCGCGGCCAACTGGGTAAGCGTCACCCCGCGAGACATCCCCCCAAGCGCAAGCGAAAGCCCCGTGTCGGTTTCTGCGAAATCTATGCCAAGGCGCGACGCAAAATCTTTGCTTTTGTCTATACCCGTATACGTCAAAACCTTGACGGCGGGGATGTTAAGAGATTTTTCAATACTTGCCCGCACGGACACGTTTCCGTGATAAACGCCGCCCGCATTTTTAGGGCTGTAACCGCCGAAATCTGTTGGCGTGTCGTTTATAATGGTGGCGGGTGAAACAACGTCGTATTCAAACGCTGGGGCATAAACAAGTATCGGCTTAATGGCCGAGCCCGCCGCGCGCCTTATGTTGTTTGCGCCTGACTTAACATTGCTTGCAAAGGCCACCACGCCGCCCGACGCGTTATCTAACACTACGCTTGAAATAAAGGGCGTCCCGCCACCCACAGATGGGTTAAAATTGCCCGAATTTATCTTGTTTTCAAGCGTTTTTTGAATGCTTGGGTCAAGGTACGTTAAAACCTTAAAATTGCCCGAAATTATGTTGCTTTCGCTTAGGTTAAGTATCTGCGCGGCCTCGGCAATGGCGGCTTGCGCGTAACTTGAAATGGGGTTTGTTTCGCTTATATTAATACTACTGTAAACGCACGCGTCATACTCCGTCTGCGTTATTTTGTTTTCTTTAAGCATCGCCTTTAAAACAAGGTTTTTGCGGTCTATCGTCTTGCTGTAATTAGTGACGGGGTTATACACGCTTGGGGCATTGATAACCGCCACCAAAAGGGCGCTTTCGTTAAGGCTTAGTTCGCTTGCGTGCTTGTTAAAATAAAACTTGCTGGCGTCCTCGATACCGTAACAGCCGTTGCCGAAATAGATGGTGTTAAGATACATTTCAAGTATCTCGTTTTTGGTGTAGCGCTTTTCAAGGTCGCGCGCGAGTTTGATTTCTTTCATCTTGCGCGTATAGGTGCGCTCGCCGCTTAATTGACTGTTTTTGATAAGCTGCTGACTTATCGTTGAGCCGCCTTGCTTGTTTGAATGTGGTTTAAGGTTATTGATTATCGCGCCCCCGATACGAACAAGGTCAACGCCGTTGTGGTTGTAAAACCGCTTGTCTTCCATACAAATAAAGGCGTTTTTGGTGTGCTCAGGGATGGCATCAAGGCTGATTTTTGTACTTTGGCTACCTAGTTTTGCGTCCATCACGTTCCCAGCGCTGTCTAAAAGCGTCGCCTGAGACTGATTGCTTAATGCAAGCGCACTTGTGTTAAGCGTTACGCCGCCCGTTACAACCATAAACAAAACAAACAAAGATATCGCGCCGATAAATATGATGCTTAGCCCCAGCGCGGTCAACCTTAAAAATATAAACTTATGCGTACCTTTTTCCTTCGTCATTTGTTTTAGTATGTCGAATTTTGGCAGAAATTAAACATACTTGCGCCAAAATGTTGAAAAAATCAAAAAAATATGTATAATATTTATGTTTATATAGAGAGGTAGAAATGAAAAACTATTGCATTTTAACATATGGGTGCCAGATGAACGTGCACGAAAGCGAGAAACTTGCGGGCATCCTTGAAAGTTTTGGCTATTTGCCTGTTATGACCGCCAAAGAGGCCGACGTTGTTGTTTTTAACACATGCGCCATCCGTGAAAGCGCCGAGCAAAAGATTTTTGGCAATATTGGCGACCTTAAACAACTTAAAAAGGCCAAGCCTGATATGATAATCGCGGTGTGTGGGTGTATGAGCCAACAAAGCGGCTACGCAGACTTAATCAAGCAGAAATTCCCGTTTGTTGACATAATTTTCGGTACGCACAACCTGTCGCGTTTTGGCAACTTTTTAAACGAAAAACTTAATGGCAAAAAGCGCGTTATTGAAATCAACGAAACTGAAAACATCGCCGAGCGTGACTCGATGAAAAAGGTGCGCACAAGCGGAGTAAACGCGTGGATAAACATTACGTATGGCTGCAACAACTTTTGTTCGTATTGCATTGTTCCATACGTTCGTGGGCGCGAAGTAAGTCGAGATAAAAACGAGATTATCGCCGAGGTTCGCGAGTGCCTCGCCGCGGGATACAAACAGATAACGCTTTTAGGCCAAAACGTTAACAGTTATGGCAATGATGACCCGGCGCGATTTGGCACGTTTGCCCAGTTGCTGCGTGACATTGACGCGATTGAGGGCAAGTTTAGGGTTAAGTTTATGACCAGCCATCCAAAAGATTTAAGCCACGAGGTTATTGACGTTATCGCGGGGTCAAACAAGATTTGCCACTATATTCACTTGCCAGTTCAGTCGGGCAGTGACCGCATTCTTACGCTTATGAACCGTCACTATAACCGCCACCATTATCTAAGTTTAATTGACTATGCCAAGTCAAAAATCGCCGACGTCCAGTTTTCAAGCGACATCATTGTTGGCTTTCCTACCGAAACGGAAGAGGACTTTCTTGACACGCTTAGCCTTGTTGATAAAGTGGGCTATGAACAATTGTTTACTTTTATTTATAGCAAGCGCAAAGGCACGGTGGCGGAAAAACTTGACGGTCAAATTCCGCTCGCAACCAAGAAAGAAAGGCTTAGGCGCTTAATAGAACTTGAACACGCCAAGGCCACCGAGATTAGCGAAAGTTTTATCGGCAAAACGGTTGAGGTGCTTGTTGAAGACGTGCACCCAAAAAAGGCGGGGATGGTTGTTGGCTCTACGTTTAATGGCAAAACCATCTCTTTAAAGGGTGATAAAGCGCTTGTTGGCCAGTTTGTTAACGTCCGTGTTACCAGCGCGAAACTAACCGTCCTTTCAGGAGAAATACAATAAGAAAGTTAAAAGTTAAAAGTGAAAAGAAATTGCTGGTGAATCTTATATGTCATTGCGAGCGTAGCGTGGCAATCTCATCCTCATTTAAACTTTAAACTTTACACTTTCAACTTTACAAAAAGGAACTAATTATGCGAATATGTGAACTTGATGGTAGGCGTGACCAGCTTACCAATATGATGAAGCAATATCTTGCGATAAAAGAGATGAACCCAGACTGTGTTATATTCTATCGTTTGGGCGATTTTTATGAGATGTTTTTTGACGACGCGTTAGATAATGCCGACGTCTTAGAGCTTACGCTTACGGGGCGCGATTGTGGCCTTGAAGAGCGTGCGCCTATGTGCGGAGTGCCTTATCACAGCGCTAAGCAATACATCGCCAAACTTGTTAAAATTAACAAAAAGGTGGCGATTGTTGAGCAGCTTGAAAAGGTGGCGGCTAATTCTAAAACGCCGATTGAAAGAAAGGTCGTGCGCATCATCACTCCGGGCACGGTTATTGACGATTTGTGTTTAGAGGAAGACCGCAACAACTTTATCGCGTGCGTATACCAAACCAAAACGGCGGCGGCTGTTGCGTGGGCAGATATTTCAACGGGCGTGCTTAACGTTCAGGCGTTTGGCGAAAGCAACTTTGTAAGCCTGCTTGATGACGCGCTGTTTAAGATTAAGCCCGCCGAGATTATCGCTAACGACTTAGCTTTCACTAACCAAGACGCGCTTTACACCGTCCGTTCGCGCACTGTGCCTGAATTTAACCAAACCAAAGACAGCGCGTTTACCGTAACGAATGCAACAAAGATAATCAAAGACCAGTTTAATATCAAAGACCTTACCGTTTTTGACCTTGACAAGAAAGAACTTATCTCGTGCGTAGGCGCGCTTATAAACTATCTTATTGACACGCAAAAGCACGCGCTTAGCAACATTAAGCAGATAAAGGTTATCAAAAACAGCAACTTTTTGTATCTTGACCTTAACGCAAGGCGCAATCTTGAACTTGTTGAAAGTCAGGTTACGCGCAAAAAGCAAGGCACGCTGTTAGGGCTTGTTGACTTAACGCGTACGGGTATGGGCGCGCGAAAAATGCGTGACATTATTGAAAACCCATTAAGAGGCGCCAAAGAAATCAACGCACGTCTTGACGCGGTTGAAGAGCTTACTAAAAACACCATCGCGCGTGAAACCACCACCGAACTGTTTGACCAGATTGGCGACATAGAGCGTATTTGTGGCAAAATCGCGGCAGGGACGGTCACCCCAAAAGACTGTTTCTTGCTTGCGAACTCGCTTAGCGTTATCCCAAAGATTAAGGCGGCGTTTGGCGATATGACCAGTACGCTTATTCAGGATGCGGTGGCGGGAATGGTTGACGTAAGTGATTGCACCAGCGACCTGCTTGCGGCGTTTGATAAGTTTGCGCCAGTCAACTTCCGCGATGGCGGCTTTATCCGCAGGGGGTACAGCGAGCGGCTTGACAGTTTGCTTGACGTTAAAGAATACGGCGTTAAGTGGCTTGCGGAGTTTGAGGGCAAAGAACGTGAGCGCACGGGCATACGAAATCTTAAAGTAAGTTTTTCAAAGGTGTTTGGCTACACGATAGAGATAACCAAAAGCAACTATGCGTCAATACCCGATAACTATATCTTAAAGCAGACGCTTGGCAACAGCCAAAAGTTTATAACGCAAGAACTTAAAGACGCCGAGCGTATGATAACAAGCGGGCAAGAGGATGCGCTTATCTTAGAGATGGAGTTGTTTGAAGGGATAAAAGCCAGACTTATGAAAATGGTAACGGACATTCTTTCAAACGCAACAAGCATAGCGCTTTTAGACTGCCTTATAAGTTTTGCGAAAATCAGCCTTAAAAACAACTATGTCCGCCCAGAGATAGATGAAAGCATAAACGAGATTATGATAGAGGGTGGGCGTCACCCAGTTGTTGAGAATATGCTTGGGGCTAACCAGTTTATAGATAACGATACACTACTTGACAGTGGCGAAAACAATATACTTATCATAACGGGGCCGAATATGGGCGGTAAGTCAACGTATATGCGTCAGGTAGCGCTTATCACCATTATGGCGCACGCGGGATGTTTTGTTCCAGCACGCAAAGCACGTATCGCGTTGACAGACAGAATATTTACGCGTATCGGGGCAAGCGACGAACTTGCGCTTGGTAACAGTACGTTTATGGTAGAGATGAACGAGATAGCAAACGTTATCAATAACGCTACTGATAAAAGCCTTTTGATACTAGACGAGGTAGGGCGAGGGACGTCGACGTTTGATGGTATGAGCATTGCGTGGGCGATACTTGAATACATATCAACTAAGATTAAGGCCAAAACCCTTTTTGCCACGCACTATCATGAACTGACGGCGCTTGAAAACAAGGCGGTTGGTATCAAAAACTATCGCGTGTTGGTTAAAGAGACCAACAACTCGATTATATTTTTGCATAAGATAGCGCGCGGGTCTGCTAATAGAAGTTTTGGTATTGAGGTGGCGGGACTGGCGGGCTTGCCTGACGCGCTTATAGCCAGAGCAAAAGAAGTGCTTTCAGCGCAAGAGCAGGCAGCAAGCAATATAACAGTTGGCGAGTTTGACGGAGTTAAGGCGCCTGAAATTGACCCTAACGCCGTTGAAATCATCAACACGCTTAAAGAAATGGATATGAACACCATTTCGCCGCTTATGGCGTTTGGAACCCTCCAAAACCTTGTGGACAAGGTGAGGAAAGAGAAGTGAAAAGTTAAAAGTGAAAAGTGAAGAGTGAAAAGAAGCGGACTTAGACCCCCTCCGCTTTACTCCGCTTAACGCTTGTAAAGCAATCCTCCCCCAAGGGGGCGGAGCCTTGTTTAATATATTAATCAATCAACTAAAAAGGAAACAAAGATGTCAAAGATAAATGTTTTGGATAGCAGCGTATATAACCTTATTGCGGCGGGCGAGGTAGTAGAGCGTCCGTCAAGCGTTGTTAAAGAACTTGTTGAAAACAGTATCGACGCGGGGGCAAAAAGCATCACCGTTGAGATTGAATGTGGCGGCAAAAAAAGTATTATTATAACGGATAATGGCTGCGGCATTGAAAAAGACGATTTTAAAAAGGCCTTTCTTGCGCACGCAACAAGCAAGATTAAAACGGGCGCTGACCTTGATTCAATCTTTACGCTTGGGTTCCGCGGCGAGGCGCTTGCGTCTATTGCGGCGGTTTCAACCGTAACGCTTATAAGTCGCACGCAGCAAAGCGCTATTGGGTACAGCCTTAAACTAACGGCGGGGCAGTTTGGTGAGATAACTGAGACGGGGTGCCCAGTCGGCACGACGCTTAAAGTTGAAAACCTTTTTGAGTTTGTTCCGGCGCGCGCCAAGTTTTTAAAAAAAGACAAGCAAGAAGAGCAAGAGGTAACCAACCTTATTTCGCGCTTGATACTTGCCAACCCAACCGTTGCGTTTAGGTATATCGCCGATGGCAAACTTATCTATCAAAGCACGGGCGCGGGCAAAAAGGACGCGTTGTTTTGCGTCTACGGGGCGGACGCGTTAAAACTTACGCTTGACATCAAAAGCGAGTATGACGGCATCAGCATTGACGGCGTAATCGGCAAGTCAAGTTTCACAAAGCCAAACCGTACCTATCAAACCATCGTTTTAAACGGCCGAAACATCAACAACTTTCAAATTGCGTCGTGCGTTGCGAATGCGTACGGCCAGATGCTGATGAAAAGGCAGTTCCCGTTTTTTGTTTTGTATATCAACCTGCCGCCTAACCGCGTTGACGTTAACGTTCACCCAAACAAGATGGAAGTTAGGTTTGAAAACTCGTCGGCCGTTCTAAGCCAGGTTTATGAGGCGTGTATCTATGCGCTTGGCCACGAAAACTCTATCCGCGAGGTAGGGCTTGATACGCCCGAAGCGCCAACCCACGCGCCGCTTAATTTTAATTTCGGCGGCAGCAAGATTGACTATGCCGGCGTTGATATGGCCGCGCTTTCAGCCAGCCGCAAAACGCTGACGGACGATGCGGTGAACAGATACCCATATACAGGCGATGTGGCTGTTACGGGCAACAGTTTTACAGAGCGCAACACAACGCTTACCGAAGACGTAAGCGAGTTTGACGCGCAACCTGCCAGCGGGCTTGACAGTTTTAAAAGCACGGACGAAATCAAGGTTGATGACCTTTATGACAGCGGCGATTATACCAATCAAAAGCCGATTGAAAACAAAGAGGCCGAGCGCATTATAAACGCCATTTCGGCCGTAACGGGCGATGGTAAGGTGGCTGACGGGTTTGGCCTTGGGTCTATGCTTTTAAAGTCTATTGCAGACGGGATGAAGGCTGAAAAAGAAAAGCAGGGTCAGTCGGCGGCGCAAGAGGCATTTGACATCGGCAAGCAGATACGAAACGTAGGCAAACTTTTTTCAACCTATCTTTTGATTGAAGACGGCGAGTGCCTTTATCTTATTGACCAGCACGCCGCGCACGAAAGGCTGCTTTTTGAAAAGTTTTCAGCGCAGATTAATAATCGTGACATTGCCGCGCAGCCGCTTTTGATGCCTTACATTTTGTCACTTAACGCGCAAGAGAAAACGGGGTTTGAGGCGCTTTTGCCTAACCTTATTTCGCTTGGGTTTGAGATAGAGGAGTTTGGCAACAACACGTATAAAGTTATGGCCGTGCCCGCGATTGTTGCGGATATGGACTTTAAAGAGTTTTTTGACCTATTTTTAACTGACACGCGTCGTTTTAGCCAACTTAAATCTATTGACCTGATTAAAGAAGAGATTATGCAACTTTCGTGCAAAAGCGCGATTAAGGCGGGGTTTGATTTAACCGAAAGCGAAATTCAAAAACTTTATGACGATATGTCACGCGAGAACGTACCGCTTTATTGCCCACACGGCCGCCCAATTATGATAAAAATAACCAAGCAAGAAATTGAAAAGTGGTTTAAAAGGATAGTTTAATGAAACAAAAAATTATAATCATTGCGGGGCCAACGGCGGTAGGCAAAACGGCGGCGGGCGTTATGGTGGCAAAGTCGTTTGGCGGCGAGGTTATTTCGGCCGATTCGGTGCAGGTTTATCGCGGGGCAGATATAGGTTCAGCGAAAGTTACCCCAAGCGAAATGCAGGGCGTCCCACACCACCTGATAGATATCTGCGCGCCTACTGACACGTTTAATGCGGGCGAGTTTGCGGAGCTTGCTAAACAAAAAATAGCCGAAATTGCCGCGCGGGGCAAGGTGCCGATTATCGTTGGGGGCACGGGGCTTTATATAAGCTCGCTTTTGTTTCCGCTTACGTCCTCGGGCGCGAAAGACGATAAGTTGCGTGCGCAGTTATATGATTACGCGCGCGCGAATGGTAATGACGCACTTTTTGAAAAGTTAAGGGCGATTGACCCTGAAACTGCCCAAAAACTGCACCCTAATCAACTTGACCGCATCGTTCGCGCTATCGAAATTTTTAAGACTACGGGCGTTAAAAAAAGCAGCCTTGTTCGCACGTATCACGGCGAATATGACTATCTTTTAATCGTTTTAACTGACGAGCGTGAGGCGCTTTATAATCGCATAAACGCGCGGGTAGACAAGATGTTTAGCGCGGGGCTGATTGACGAGGTGCGCGGGCTTGTTGAAAAATATAACTTAAATAAAACTAGTCAAATTATGCAGGGGATAGGGTATAAAGAGGTTTATGACTATCTAGCGGGGGAAACTGACCAAAATATGTGCGCTGACCTAATCAAACAGCGCTCTCGCAACTATGCCAAGCGCCAACTTACGTGGTTTAAAAAGATGCCGAACGCGATTTTTGTTAACGCGAACAGGCGTGACGAGATTATCCCGCTTTGCGAAAAATTTTTAAAGGACAAATAAATGGACAAACTTAACGAACTTAAAAAGATAGAAAAAGAATGCGCCGCGGTTTTTGACCAGATTAATGACCGCGCGTTTATTAACCAACAAAAAGTGCTTGACGCGTTTTGTGAGTGTCGCGTTGCGCTTACGCATATGAACGGGTCGTCTGGCTATGGGTATGACGACACGGCACGCCCCAAACTTTGTGAACTTTATGCCAAGGCGTTGGGCGCCGAGCGTGCGTTTGTTTCGCCTAACATTACGTGTGGCACGCACGCGCTTTATCTTGCGCTTTCGGCCGTTTTGCGCCCGGGCGACGTTGCCATTTCGGTAACGGGAGCGCCTTATGACACGCTTAGTGACTGCATTTTTGGCGAGGGAAATGGGTCGCTTAAAGATTTCGGTATCGAATTTGAGGAGGTGCCGATGCTTGGCGACGAGGTTGATTTTAGCGCCTGCCAAAAAGCTATAAAAGCGCATCAGCCAAAGCTAATCTACATTCAACGTTCGCGCGGTTACAGCACCCGTCAAACGCTTACGATTGCGCAGATTGAAGAGATTATAAAAACGCTTAAACCATTTGCGCCAGACGCTATTTTTATGGTAGACAACTGCTATGGCGAGTTTGTTGAGACGAATGAGCCGACGGCCGTTGGGGCAGACCTTATCGCGGGGTCGCTTATCAAAAACATTGGCGGCGGACTTGCGCCAACTGGGGGCTATGTTGCGGGCAAAAGTGACCTTGTTGAACTTGCTGAAAAGCGTTTGACGGCGCCAAGCCTTGGGGCAGAAGTGGGGTCATACAACGCGTCATACTTGCCATTTTTTGAGGGGCTTTTTATCGCGCCACACGTTGTTGGCGGGGTGTTAAAGGGCAATGTGTTGCTTGGCAAGGTCGCAGAAAGCCTTGGCCTTAAAACCAGCCCAAAAACGGACATCGTTCCGCAAGACATTATCCGCACGATTGAGTTTGGCGAAGAAAACGCGCTTGTTAAGTTCATTCAAAACGCGCAAAAACTTTCGCCGATTGACAGTTTTGTTGTCCCTATGCCTTGGGATATGCCCGGGTATACTGACAAGGTTGTTATGGCAGCGGGGGCGTTCGTTCAGGGCAGCAGTATCGAGTTTTCGTGTGACGCGCCAGTAAGAGCGCCATTTATCGCGTATATGCAGGGCGGCTTGACGTATGAGCACATCAAAATCATCGCCCTAAATATGCTTGAAAACGCGTAAAAGCCTTTTAAAAAGCCTAATTTTGGTGTTAATGGCGTTAAATTTGAAAGAATTGTCAAAATCGTTTTGAATTTGCGCCGCAGAGTTATATAATAAGCGTATAAACTAATTTAAGGAAGGAATTATGGATTTATTCAAAAAATGTAGCGATTTCACTACGGTAAAAGAAGTCAAAGAAAAGGGCATCTATCCTTATTTTCATATGCTTGAATCTAAGCAAGATACGGTTGTTGAGATGGAAGGCAAGCGCGAAATTATGATAGGGTCTAATAACTATCTTGGCCTTACCAGCCACCCAGAGGTCATCGAGGCGGCCGTTGAGGCAACCAAAAAGTTTGGTACGGGCTGCTCGGGGTCAAGGTTTTTAAACGGCACCACCACGGGTCACGTTGAGCTTGAAAAAGAACTTGCCGAATTTTTACACAAAGAGGATTGCATAACGCTTAGCACGGGTTTTCAAACCAACCTTGGCATTATCTCGGCTATTGCTGGGCGCAAAGACGTTGTTTTGTGTGACAAAGAGAACCACGCGTCTATCTATGACGCCATTAAACTTAGTTATGCTGAGCTTATCCGCTTTAACCATAACGATATGGAAGACCTTGAAAACAAGCTTAAAAACGTGCCTGCTGACAAGGGCATCTTGATTGTTACGGATGGCGTGTTCTCTATGAGCGGCGAAATCTGCAATCTGCCAAAACTTGTTGAACTTAAAAAGAAGTACGGCGCAAGGCTGATGGTTGACGATGCGCATGGTCTTGGCATTTTGGGCGAGCACGGGCGCGGCACGGCCGAGTATTTTGGCCTTGAAGACGAGGTTGACTTGATAAGCGGCACCTTCTCTAAGTCGCTTGCAAGCCTTGGCGGGTATTGCGCGTGTGACCACGAGGTGGCCGAATATATGCGTCATAATTCACGTCCGTTCATTTTCAGCGCGTCTATCACGCCAAGCTGTGTTGCGGCGGCGCGTAAATCGCTTGAAATCATCAAGCGCGAACAACGTGGCAAGCAGCTGCTTGAAATAACTGACTATATGCGCGAATGCTTAACAAAGCGCGGCATCAAGTTTAAGTCAAGCCCAACGCCAATTATCCCAATCTATACTTATGAACCTGAACTTACGCTTAAAGCCTGCAAAATGCTGTTTGACGAGGGCGTTTATGTTAACCCAGTTCTGCCACCAGCAACCCCAGTGGGCGAGTGCTTAATTCGTACCAGCTATACCGCAACGCACACCAAAGAACTTATGGACGAAGCGGCAGACAAGATTTTAAAAGTATTCAAAGAACTTGAAATTGTAAAAGACTAATCAAATTAAAAGCCCCTAGTTTAGGGGTTTTTTAGTCGTGTTAAAAAAATTCAAAATATTAAAACAAATGTTTGATTTTTTAAAACCGCTGTGGTATAATGAAAAAAACTAATGAGGAAGAGGAGTTTGTTTATGGGTAAAGCGGACGCTAAAATGATGAAGATTTTGGAGTTTGTTTGCGGGTATATTGAAGACAAGGGGTATCCGCCATCAGTACGCGAGGCGTGCATATTTTTGAATATAAAAAGCACGGCCACTGTGCACACTTACCTTAACAAACTTGAAGAGTTAGGGTATATTAAAAAGGCCGAAAACAAAAACCGCTGTATAGAGGTTTTGGTTAACCCGTTTAAGAAAGAAGATTTGGGCACGCCCGTTGTTGGCAAGGTTGCGGCGGGGCAGCCTATCACGGCGATCGAAAACGTTGAAGACTATTACAAGTTGCCTAAAAATCTGTTTCGGTCTGACGATTTGTTTATCTTAAACGTAACTGGAACAAGTATGATTAACGCGGGCATTTTTGAGGGCGACAAGTTGATTGTGCATAAACAGCCATACGCCAATAATGGCGAAAAGGTTATCGCCTTGATTGATGACAGCGCGACCGTTAAAACGTACTATAAAGAAAACGGGCATTATCGCCTTCAACCTGAAAATGACACGATGGAGCCAATCATTGTAAACGAGGTCACGATTTTGGGCGTCGTTGTTGGCCTTATAAGGAAATATAAATAAACTATGAACGAAAAAGATTTAAACAAAAAATTAAAGCAAGAACTTTTGGCCGAGATTGCTGACCGAAAGATTTGCGTGCTTGACGGGGTCAGCCCGTGCAATCATTGCGGCGAGTGTTTGATGTGTGACCTTGACCCAGAGAAGGTCTGCGATAACTGCGGCAAATGCCTTGACACGATCAATACCGACGAAAAGGGCTACGCCAAGATTATGATAGACAAAGTTAACACCTCGGGCGTCCGCCTTGAAGACCTTTATAAGTCAGTCGGCCTTGACACTGATGACGAATAGTAAAGTTGAAGGTTTAAAGTTGAAAGTTGAAAGTTTAAATATTAATGAGATTAATATTGTCATTACGAGGAGCGCCAGCGACGTGGTAATCCCATTGTTAGGGGTTAATCAAACATTAACAGCGAAGCCTCCGCCCCCTTGGGGGAGGGTCGTCGCATAGCGACAGAGGGGGTCTAAGTCCTATTAAACCTCGCATAAATATATTTACACTCACCAAACCTACGTTGCACTTCGGCCAGTGTTCATTGTAAATATATTTACGCTTGCTGCTCACATCTATCCAACTCCGCCCCCTTGGGGGAGGGCCGACGCGTTAAGAAAAGTTGCCAGTGGCAAGTTTTTAGCCAAAGGCGGGAGCGCCCCAAGCGCGGTCAGGCCGACAAGGCGGAGAACGTAGCGTAGAGCGTAGTGAGACGGAGGGGTTAATCAGTCCGCAGAAAAAATGAAAATATTTTATATCAGTAAGTAATTAATTGACTATACAAATTAACCAACACATAATTGCATTAATATTTCAGCCGCTTTATCTTTCGCGCAGGCGAACTTATCAAAAACTGTTTTATTTGATTAAAAATAACATAAAAATAAGGAAATTGCTTGACAATGATGTGTGTTTTGTGATACCTTATTTTTGTTTATAGGGGTGTAGTTCATCGGTAGAATAAGAGTCTCCAAAACTCCTGAGGAGGGTTCGATTCCTTCCACCCCTGCCAAAAGTAAAAGGAAAGCTGTATGGCTTTCTTTTTTTGTTTATAATGAAATTATTTAATGAATGTGTTAGTTCGCTTTCGTCCGCGTGTTGGCAATAATATTGTCACCGCGTTTTCTGTCTGCGCAAAAAAGGGTAGGGGGTTTTAAAGTTATAAATTGTTGTAATTAATGCGGTAGGTGTGGTTTTTATTAGCAATTTTGTGTATTGACGGCCTAAAACTTGACAAAAGCAATATATTAAACTAAAATAGATGTAAATATTTTAAAAAAAGGTAGGTGATCACAATGAATTCTATGCAACAAAAAGTTAAAGACTTTAATGAGATGGCTTTCGCTGGTGGGCGAAAAACTTCGGCCGAATTTCGTATGCTTGACGTTATAAGCGAGCTTGGCGAACTGTCAAAAGAGGTTCTTAAAGCAACGTCGTATGGCGAAAATAGTTTCAAGGCAACGCGCGATTTTGAGTTAGAGTTTGGTGATTGCCTTTATTCACTTTTGGCGCTGGCGAACGAGTCTGGCATTGACGCAGAGAAGGCGGTTGATGCGGTACTTAACAAATACGCAAGTCGTATCGCGGCCAAAGACGAGATGGGCAGTGGGCGGTAATGGAAGAGCGTTTTAAGATTGAGATTTACACTGACGGCGCGTGCTCGGGCAACCCGGGCGTTGGCGGTTGGGGCTGCGTTTTGCTGTTTGGCGACCTTTTTAAAGAGTTCAGCGGGGCTGAAAGCAACACCACCAACAACCGTATGGAACTTATGGCGGTAATTAAGGGGCTCAGCGCGCTTAAAGTACCGTGCGACATTGACCTTTACAGCGATTCGGCGTACACGGTTAACGCGTTTACGCAGGGCTGGCTTGAAAATTGGCAGAAAAACAATTGGCGCGGTAGTGACAAAAAAGAGGTCAAAAACCGCGACCTTTGGGAAGAGCTTGTGCGGCTTACCACGCTTCACAACGTCACGTTTCACAAGGTTAAAGGCCACGCTGACAACGAACTAAATAATCGATGTGATTTGCTTGCGACCACGGCGATAAAAGACTTTCAAAAGGCAAGCACAGGAGAGAATTTATGATAGCAATTGAACTTATTCGCAACAACCCTGAACTGGTTAAAGAAAACATCCGCAAAAAGTTTCAAGACCAAAAACTTGGGTTGGTTGATGACGCAAGGGCGCTTGACGAGCAAATTCGCAAGCTTAAAAGCGATTGTGAGACGCTTCGAAGTGCGCGTAACGCAAAAAGCACGCAGATTGGCGGTCTTATGCGCGAGAAAAAGGTAGAAGAGGCAAACAAAATCAAGGCTGAGGTCAGCGCGATTAACGAAACGCTTGCCAAAGACGAGGCCAAGCAGGTTGAGCTTGAAGGCAAACTGCGCGAAATTATGATGGTTATCCCTAATATAATTGCTGATAGCGTGCCTATTGGTCGTGATGACAGTGAAAACGTTGAGTTGGCGCGTTTTGGTGAGCCGGTTGTGCCTGATTATGAGGTGCCTTATCACGCGGACATTTTGGCGGCGCTTGACGGGCTTGATATTGACGCGGCACGTCGCACCAGCGGTAACGGTTTTTATTATCTTTTGGGCGATGTTGCGCGTTTGCACAGTGCGATTTTGGCCTATGCGCGTGATTTTATGATTGGCAAGGGCTTTACGTACGTTGTTCCGCCATTTATGATAAGGCGCGACGTTGTTGACGGCGTTATGAGTTTTGCTGAGATGGAAAATATGATGTATAAGATTGAAGGGGAAGACCTTTATCTTATCGGCACCAGCGAGCACAGTATGATTGGCCGCTTTAAAAACACGATTATTAAAGACAGCGACTTGCCAATCACGCTTACAAGTTATTCGCCTTGTTTTAGAAAAGAGGTGGGGGCGCACGGCATCGAAGAGCGCGGGCTTTATCGCGTTCACCAGTTTGAAAAGCAAGAAATGATTGTTATTTGTAAGCCAGAAGACAGTGCGGCGTGGTTTGAAAAAATGTGGCAATACACGGTTGAGTTTTTCCGCACGCTTGACATTCCGGTTCGTCAGCTTGAATGTTGTTCGGGCGACCTTGCGGACTTAAAGGTTCGCTCGTGTGACGTTGAGGCGTGGAGCCCAAGGCAAAAGAAATATTTTGAGGTTGGCAGTTGCTCTAACCTTGGTGACGCTCAGGCGCGCCGACTTGGCATTCGCTTTAAAACCGACAAAGGCAACGTGCTTGCGCATACGCTTAACAACACGGTGGTTGCGCCCCCAAGAATGCTTATCGCGTTTTTTGAAAACAACTATAACAAAGACGGCTCGGTTAACATCCCTAAGGCATTGCAGCCTTATATGGGTGGCCAAACCAAAATCGTTAAAAAA
This sequence comes from Acutalibacteraceae bacterium, assembly GCA_963602035.1. Classification (GTDB taxonomy): domain Bacteria; phylum Bacillota; class Clostridia; order Christensenellales; family UBA1242; genus UMGS2070. The sequence goes on from CAVCHC010000009.1 coordinate 29,428, forward strand.
TAAAAATATAACCACGACAGTTAGGGGCGCCCTAAATCGGTCGTGGTTTTTTTATGTTTTTTTGCGTAAAATGATAAAGTTATAAGCGATTTTTAAATTATGGCAGTTTTACAATGCTTAATTTTATTCAATTATTTTTCGTTTTCTTCTTGCGCAGTGTTGGCATTAATCTCTGTCACCGCCTTTGCGATTTTGTGCGTCATATTTGCTGACGCCTCGGCTGGCGTGTTGTTTTGCGCAGTATTGCAGGTTTCGGTCGACACGCTATTTTGCATATTATTGCAGACCTTGGTTTGCGTGTTGTTTTGCGAATTATTGAGGATATCGGCTGCCGCCTCGCGCTCTTCAAGCTCCATTAAAAGCAGGTTGGCTTGTTGTCGTAATGAGGCAATTTTTGAAAGTGATAGGGCAGGGCAGTCTGGCGTTTTCCCGGACAATTTGGCAATGGTAAGATAAGTTTTTGCGTTGGCAAAAAGCGCAAAATTGACTAACATTTCATAAATTTCGGCACTTTTTTCAAAATCCATAGCGCAAATTGCGTTTTTTGGCAGTGTAATTTTTATGCCTTTATCATAAAACGACTCGCCGCTTAAACCAATACGATTCGATTTTGAATAGACGGTGAAACGGTCTTTATTATTAATGAAAGCAACGCCGCCGTCATACATCGCGTCGGTAAGTGCGTGACGATTTTTTAGCGACTTAGGGACGCTGACGTTTGATGGCACGCTGCTGGCGAATATTTTTTGCAGGCACTCATAATCGTCAAATTCATTAAGCGACGTGGCAGGGAATGTTGCCAGCAAATTTTCAGTGTTGTTGGCGTAAAGGTTGACGTTGTGTGGCGCGTACGAGCGAATCGCGTCATAAGAATTGTCAAGCTTTAACGTGCGCTCGGTGCCGCTGCTGCGAGACAAAAGAATGTCAAAACGCCACAGCGCGCTTAGTTGAATATATTTATTTCGTCTTGCCATAAAATACCTCTGCTTAATTGTATTGCGCGCGGGGTAAATTTGTCAATAGATTAAAGTAGGTTATCTTGTCTTATTTTGTCGATAGGGCAGTGTTACGTCACACATACCATTGTTTTTTGTCTAAAATTAAACTGATTCGGTCTGCGACACATAACAAAAGCCCTCAAAATTGAAAAAATTAAAAGCAACAAATAACTTTACATACAATTTATTTAACCAATCGATTTATTATTTTTGCGATACTTTTGCGAATACTTATTGGCGCCGCCTTATAGCCACCTCACACAGAATAAGGGAATTAAATTCTTAAAAGTACGACTAATTTGTGTGATAATTCCGCTTAGATCAGCCATAAATTTGTGCAACAATTTCAGCCAAAAGACTACAAATCTTAATACAACAAAGCAATGAATTTATGACGCATTCTGTTACAAAAAACCGTGCGCGCTGAGCCAGAATTGTCTATAAATTTTTAGCAAATTACGATAAAATTCATCCAAAATTTGGCACTAAAAACAGTTGATTTTTAGACGCTCTGACACAGAATTTATTATAATAAATGGCCAATTATGTATAAAATTTACTTAATATTTTATTAAAAACCCACGCTGAACAGCACTTAAACGAACTCAATTTTTAGCATAAATTTGTCACGCGCTGACACAGAATTGTCAAACTGAGACGACCAATTGTCCACACAATTTGCCTCGAATTTGCCTCGAAAGAACCCCAAAAATTAAACAATATTGAATAAAAAACTGTAACAAAGCGTATCTAAAAAATCAAATTT
>CAVCHC010000010.1:0-30379 GCA_963602035.1 Acutalibacteraceae bacterium
GGATAATAATTATGATTGATTTAGATAAAATCGAGCCTTCAAATTTTATTGAAGAAGAAATTTATGAAGATTTAAAATCTGGCAGAAGTAAAGAGGTAATAACTCGCTGTCCGCCAGAGCCAAGCGGGTATTGGCACATAGGGCATTGTAAGGCGTGGATAATTGATTTTGAAACCGCTATTAAATTTGGCGGCTACACTTATCTTAGGATGGATGACACCAACCCAAGCCGAGAGCAGGGCGAATTTGCTGAAAGCTATTTAAGTGACCTAGCGTGGCTTGGATACAAACCAAAGGCCATGATTTTCGCAAGCGAGGCGTATTTTGAAAGCATTTATAAGATTGCCGAAGAGATGATAAAAAACGGTTTTGCTTATGTTGATGAGCTTACGCAAGAGCAGCAACTTAAAATGAAGGGCACCCTTACTGAGCCTGGGCAAAACAGTCCGTTTAGAGACAGGCCAGCCAGCGAAAGCCTTGCATTATTTAGAGATATGCGTGCGGGCAAGTATCCTGATGGCTCTCTTACGTTGCGCGCAAAGATTGATATGGCGCACCCAAATATTTTGATGCGTGACCCAATTATGTACAAAATAAGCCGTGAGCATCACTATAAAACGGGCGATAAGTGGTGTATTTATCCAATCTATGACTTTGCGCACCCCATGGAAGATGCGCTTGAAGGTGTAACTTACAGCCTTTGCGATATCACCTTCCGCGTTCATCGTGAACTTTATGAGTGGTTTATTGACCATGGCTGGAACAAACCATATGCACCAAAACAGCGCGAATTTTCAACGCTTAATCTTGAAAACGTTTTGCTTGGAAAGAGGTATCTTAAAGCGCTTGTTAACAGTGGTAAGGTTATGGGCTGGGACGACCCACGATTTATGACCATTGTTGGTATGCGAAGAAGGGGTTACACTGCACAAGGTGTTAAAGACTTTATTAAGTCAGTAGGCGTTGTTGCAAGCGAAAGCACGTTGCCATTTTCTGCGCTTGAATATCATATCCGCAATGACCTTAACAAGGTTGCAACGCGAGCAATGGTTGTTTTGGACCCGCTTAAAGTTGTCATAACCAACTACGAAGGCGCGGATGAAGACATAACCATTGAAAACAATCCAAATGATGAGGCGGCCGGCGCGCATGTATCTAAGTTTGGCAAAGAAATTTATATTGAAAAAGAAGATTTTGCGCTTGACCCACCGCCTAAATATAACCGCTTAACGCTTGGCGGGCTTGTGCGTCTTAAAGGTGCATACATTATCAAGTGTAATAACGTTGTTTATACGGCTGACGGAGATATTGACCACCTTGAATGTGAATATGTTAAAAACTCGCGTTCTGGGAACGATGAAAGCGGCTTAAAGGTTAAGGGCACGATTCATTTTGTTTCAAAATCAAATGCCACAGAAGTTGTTATCCGCAACTTTAAAAACCTTACAAAGCCTGAATACACCTGGCCAAGCAAGGCGCTTGCTGATGGTGTTTCTATTGACGAGATTTTAACGCCAGACTCGCTTGTTGAAACAACAGCGCTTGCTGAAAAGTTTGTTCTTAGCGCCAAGCCAGAAGACAAATTTCAGTTTATGCGTAAAGGCTATTATTGCCTGGATAAAGACAGCACTGACAGGAGGTTGGTGTTTAATAATACAATCTCGCTTAAAGACAGTTACAGGAAATAATGCTATTTTGGGCGAATAAGGGCTAAAAGTTGTTATTGCTTGCCCTTGCGGACAGAAGTCCAGACGCGGACAAGACAAAGCACAACTTTTATTCTTCTTCATCCCAAACTAGCATTATTTCACGTGAACCGATGTGTTGGCGTAAGAAGTATAAAGGCTATTTTGGGCGAATAAGGGCTAAAAGTTGTTATTGCTTGCCCTTTAAAATTAGTTATTGGAGGTCGTTATGGAAAATAAGGTTGTGAAGGCGGGGGAGTTTCTTGGGAAAATGGTGACGGTGGAGATGGACAGGCCGCTGGGGTCGATGCACCCTAAGCACGGGTTTGTTTATCCCGTTAACTATGGGTTTATCCCGGGCACGGTGTCAGGGGATGGTGAAGAACTTGATGCGTACGTGCTGGGTGAACATAAGCCGTTGGCGTCGTTTAAGGGGCGCTGTATCGCATACATCCATCGCACTAATGATGACGATGATAAACTTGTTGTTATGGCCGATGGCAGAACCTATACGGACGAACAAATTGACGCCCTTGTTGAGTTTCAAGAGCAATATTTTGAGCATATTATTGTAAGGGCAAATGAGTTAGAAAAATAAGCAGGAAAGCGTTAGTTGAAAATTTGTTAAATGTTGAAAAAATGTTAAATTAAGATTAAGGCGTGAAAAAGCTTAAAATGTAGGTGTAAGAGGTTGAAATTATGGCGAAAGGTGTGCGGGCTAGAAAAATGTGTTGGGGGCAAAGATGAACAAGTTTGTTGGAGAGAATTTGAAAACGCTTAGGATGGCGCACGGGCTTGAAACGGGCGAGGCGTCGGGCGTTTTGGGCGTTAGTGAGGCAACGTATTTGGCGTATGAAGAGTCTCGCGAGATGCCAAGCCTGGACGTGTTAAAGCGTGCGGGCGAGTTTTATGGCGTTGTTCCGGCCGATTTGTTTGGCAAGATGGACATTGGCCAAATTGACCACTTAAAAGTGGAGGCTAAAACGGCCGCAATAGCCGCGAATGCCCACAAAAGCAATACGGATATAGAGCAAAAAAGCAGCAATAATGTGGCCGACAAGGCGTTAGAGCGGGGCGACAAAAGTGCGAATGGCGGGAACTTGGCCGCAGACAATGCTAATAAAGTTAATGGTGCAACCGCAGATAATATCAATGCTGCCAGTAGCTTAGATACAACCGATGGTAGCAGCGTGAATGCGCGTAACGTTAAAACCGATGGCGTGACAGCGCGTGAGGTTAAAACTAGCGGCGTGGCGGCGGCTAATTTAAACGCAAATGCGAATAATTTAAATGTAAATAGTGCGAATGGTTTTAGTATGGCGGGCGGCGTGAATAAGCCAAAGGCGGTAAGAAAGGCGTCACCAAAAGCGTTTGATATTGCGATTTTGGCGCTTTCGGCGTTGTGCGCGCTGATAACCGTTGGGTACTTTTTTGAGATTGGCAAATATTCGGTTAATATTTCAACCGCAAGCGATATGGTCATCTCGGGGTACGAGACCATCACAAGCTATAACTACTTTAATTTGATGGGGCTAAGTACGCCGTGCCTTGTTTTGGGCATACTGCTTTTGGCGGTGATTTTGTGGGATATTATCGACAGCATTCTGCTTTTGTCTGTTAAAGATTTGCGCAGGGGCACATATATTAAAATCAGCAAGATAATAAGGCTTGTTACGGGCATTGTTAGCACCCTTGCGATGATGCTTTTTCTTGGCGCCGCGGCACAAAAAATCGAGACCATTGTTAAGGCGATGGAAGAGGTTGAGGGCTTTAAATACGTTATCCAGGAACTTGACGGTTTGGGGTATTTTTCAGTGTTTGTTGTCGCGCTGTTGGTTGTTAAAGCCGTGGCCTTTGCCAAGGTTAAGCCAGACGTTGACGAAACTAATAAAAACGCGGCCGAAACAAAGTAAAAGTGACCGAAAAATAAACGCGTACGATTTAAAATAAAGGGCAGGCGAAACAAAACAAATAAAATAAAATGCGGGCAAAATTATATAAAAAATAAGAGGGGAAGCTATTGTGCTTGTACCCCTCTTTTTTATGCCCCGTGGTTTTTAACATTCTTTGTCTTTTAAAGACTCTACCATATCGATATGCTTGTTTTTTCTTGAAATAAGCAGGCCAACAAGTATCGATACTGCAAACGTTAAAACCGTTGCGATTAGGTAAGACGTGAATTTTATAACGACCCTAAGTTCGTATTCGCCCGCAAGCGCTTTGACCATCCAATAAAGCACGCCAAACCCAAGTGGAAGCCCGATTAACGTGCCGATAACGGTCAGCCAGACGTTTTGCCCGATAAGCAGTTTTGCTATCTGCCTGTCTTTAAACCCAACAACTTTTAGGGTTGAAAATTCTCTAAATCGTTCGGTGTAACTCATAACGCCAAGGTTATACAAAACAACAAGCCCAAGCCCCAGCGCCGCAACGATTAAGATGACTATCATTGAGTTCATAATCTGCAAAAAGCTTGTGTAACTTTCCATCAGTTTTGTTTTTTCTTGTACGCTTGATATCGCCGCCAAGGTTTGGTCGATATTTTCGTCGCTGGTAAACAGGGCAGTGGTTTTGAAATCTAGGCCGATGGAGTTGGCGTAACTTGCAGTCATGGTGATGGTTTTGTTTAGCGCCGACCTGTTAATGCTTGCAACCTTAACCTTATACACCTTGTCCGTCCCGTATGGGCTAAACTCAATGTAGTCGCCCACTTTTATGCCTTCTTCGGCGATGCGCAGGCAGATGGTTACGCCGTCATCACTTAAACTCATTTCGTTGTTGTTTTTATCGAAAAACTTAACGAAATTGTTGCGTATTGAATAAATTTCAAGCGTGATAGCACTTTTGTTAAACTCGATTGCGCTTGATGAAAGTTCGTCAGTGGTGTAGCGCGATTTGATTTGCTCAATCTGTTCGGCCGTGGCTGTTTCGCTTATGTTAATCTTGTTTTTATAGTTCATAGATTTATCAAGATTGCCTAAAAATTCCGACATACTGTCTTTCATACCAAGGCTTGCAACAATCAAGATAACGCAGCCGATAACCCCGATAAGCGTTACCACTAGGCGCGTTTTGTTGCGAATAGTGTCGCGGTAATTCCATTTAAAGCCAAATGAAAGCTTGTTCCATAATTTTGTTTTTTCAAGTTTGGTTTGCTTCATAGTTTTTGGCACGTATGGCCTTAACGTTTCAGCAGGGCAGCCCTTTAAAATGTTTTTAACTGAGATAAAGCTTATCCCCGTTAAAAGCAGCACAATGCCAACCAAAACAAGCGGGCAATACCACGGCATATAAAGCCCCCACATTGGCCAGTCAAAATAGGTTGAAAGCATACCGTGTGGGCTTATAACGATTTTGGCGATGATAAACCCGAAAAGTATGCCTACCGCGCACCCAACAAGGCCGATAAAAAAGCCAAAACTTGTGTAGTGAAAAAGAATAGTTTTGTCTTTAAACCCAAGGGCTTTTAAAGTGCCGATTTGCGTTTTTTCTTGGCGCGTTATGCGGTGCATGGTGGTTATCATGGTAAGCAGAGCGATGATAAGAAACAAAACTGGCAAAATGGCGCCCATTGTTTGGCCTTCTTCGGCCTCGCCTTTTGCGGCGGCGTATGACTGGTTCTCTTCAAGCGAAAGCACAAGGGTGGTTTTGTTTAATGCTTGATTGATTTTGGCTTCAAGCGCGGCCTTTTCAAGCGGCGATTTAAGATTTATCTGGTTAAAAAACGTAAAGCCGAAAATGTTTTCAATTGTTTTAGGGCTTACGAACCCAAAACCATAGTCGCTAAATTTGGGCATAACCTGGTTTTCGTCAACACAGACCATATATTCGGCCGATTTGATAAGCCCAACGATTTCAAGGCGCGCCGAGATGCCGTTATATTGCAGGGTTATCTCGTTGCCGATTTGATAGTTGTTTTCTTTGGCGAACTGGTCAGAAAGCCAGATGCCAAGGTTGTCTTTGTTATACTCGGCGCCGCTTGTTAGATAAAACTTACTGATGCCAAAGTCTTCAACGGCGTTTAGGGCGATATTGGCCTTTTTGCCAGTAACAGAGGCCTTAACGCTTAGCCATCTGGTTGCGTCGTCTACGCCATCAAGCGCCTTAATATTTTCAATGTCGGTTTCGGTAAAGCCCGATTGACAATAAATGTGATAGTCAGCAAAATTAGACTGACTGAAATATTTTTCGGTGTTTTTTTCAATGCTGTACCACTCGATATTAAACCCCAAAAACACGCCAGCGCCTAAGGCAATCATAATTACCATCGAGATGAATTGGGCTTTGTATTTGCCAAGGGTGCGTAAAAGTTTTTTGAAAAGTATCATATTACCAGTCCACCTCGTCTGCGCTTAATGGGTTAGACTGATTTTCAACCGAGTCAATCTGGCCATTTTTGACCTTTATAATCGTGTCAGCCATTTTGGCGATGTTTTGGTTATGAGTAACTATTATGATGGTTTTGTTGTGCTCTTTGGCAAGCTTTAAAAGCAGCTTTAAAACCATAACGCCAGTAGTAGAGTCAAGCGCGCCCGTTGGCTCGTCACACAGAATAATGTTTGGGTTTTTTGCAATTGCGCGGGCAATCGAAACACGCTGCTGCTCGCCGCCAGAAAGGGCAGACGGAAACTTTTTTAAATGGTTTTCAAGGCCTACCTCTTTTAAAACCTCAATCGGGTCAATCGCATCCGGCGCGATTTCTTTAACCAGCGCAACATTTTCATAAACCGTCAGCGTTGGGATAAGGTTATAAAACTGAAACACAAAGCCAACTTTATCCGCCCTGTATTCGGCCATCTCGTCGCTACTAAGCTTTGAAATGTCTTGCCCGTCAACTATTATAGTGCCGCTGGTTGGCTGGTCAAGCCCTCCAAGCAGGTTTAAAAGCGTAGACTTGCCCGCGCCGCTGGGGCCTAAAATAACCACAAACTTGCCTTGCTCGATACTTAAACTGACGTCGTCAAGCGCCTTTTGTTCAACCTCGCCCGTTTTGTATATCTTTGATATATTTTTTAGTTCAATTATTGCCATATATCCTCCTAATATGAAACATATTTCATCTTACAACAGCGATTATAGTATGTTTATGTTAGATTGTCAACCAATATGAAACATTTTTCATATTAGAATTTTTAAGAAATTGACAAACTGAAATTATTTATGTAAAATAGGGGTGAAAGTAAGTTAATCGGGAGTTTTTATGGGAAAGGTAAGAGAGCCGATAAAATCAACATCAAAAGACAAGAAAAATCGCATAATCGAGGCGGGGTTAGAGGTGTTTTGTAAAAAGGGGTATTACAGCACAACAACGCCTGATATTGCGGCGGCGGCGGGCGTGTCTACCGGGATAGTTTATAGCTATTTTAAAGACAAAAATGACATTTTTTTGCAGGCGCTTGACCTGTATTTTGAAAGGGTTTATCATCCGCTTATGCAAAAGATTGAGGCCATAAAGTTTAACAATCTAAGCAAGACGATTGACGACCTTATTGACCTTGCGATAAAAACGCACAGCGACAATTTTGCGGCGCACGAAGAGATGATTGCGATGAGCCACCTGGATGAAAAAATTCACGAGAGGTTTATGGTGGCGGAGCAGCGTCTTACGTATTTTGCGACTGAGATTTTAAAAAAGAACGGCATTGATTTGCCAAACCTTCGTGAGCGGGCACATATTGCGTATAATATGATTGAAAATCTTTCGCACGAATACGTTTTTCATAAGCACGATTTTATTGACTACGCGGTTATGAAAAAGCAGATTTCGGCGCTGGTTTTAAACCTTTTCACTACGGTTTAATAGCGCGATTAAATCTTTCTGCTACAAGTAAATAGCGAAATTAAATCTTTTTACTGTGGTTAAATAGCGCGATTAAATCTTATTGCCGTGGTTAAGTAGCGTAAGTAAATTTTTTAACTACAATTAAATAGCAAAATTAAATCTTTTTATGGCGGTTAAGTAGCGCGATTAAATCTTTTTATGGCGGTTTATTTTATTGAAGTGGGCGAGCCTTATTTTTGCAAGTTTATTTTAAAGCAAATTAACCTTGAAAAATTTTATTAGATATGCTAATATAATAGTAATAGAAATATGTTCAATAAATAGTAGTTTTGGTTTCGGTTGGCGATTTTTAAATTATTGAGCAAGTTAGGAGGTTTTTATGAGGTTTAAAAAGGCGAGGGCGGCGCTTGCGGCTGCACTGGTGGCGGGGGCGTGCGTGATGGGCGTTGGGTGTCAGCGTAACGATACGTATGACTATAAAACAATCACCGTTTATGACGCGTTTGACGAAAACAAGCCATATAAGTTCACGTACCGCGAGTATAACTATGTTATTCAGCGCATCGGCGAAAACGAGGACGACCAGCAGATGATTTGTCATCGCATAAAAAACTGGGGAGTGTCGCCAGATTTGGCGTGCGTTAATGTTGAAACAGAGTGCGGCCGCAACTTTAAAATCGCTCTTAGAAAGGTGGCGGACGCTGACGCAAAAATGGGCGCGCGCAGTTACATAGAGATGGAGCCCGACCTTGTTACGCTTATCTGTATCGAAGAAAAAGGCTTTCAATATAAAGGCCTTTTAAGCAGCAAGTGCGCCGACGAGCAATGGGAACAAGAAAAATAGTCTTGGCTTGTTTATAAGGGTAAACAAAAAATGAAAATTAAATTGCAAGAACGATTAAAAGAATTGCGAAAAGAGCAGGGGTTAACGCAAAAACAGTTGGCTGAAAAATTGTTTTTAGACACGTCAACCGTAACCAAGTGGGAAACGGGGCAAAGCGAACCGAAACTTGAAACGCTTGTGGCGCTTGCCAAGTTTTTTAATTGTTCACTTGACTTTTTGGTTGGCATTAAAGACGATTGAATTTGATAATTAAATTTTATAAAATAAAAAAGATATTCATTGTGGGTGGTGAATATCTTTTTTGCTTTCATTTAAAAATTTCAACCAGTTTTTGATTATTGATACGCACGCGCGCGCGAAAGGTGGCGGATGTGGCAGGGATGAAAATAACGAATGTGGCAGGGATGGAGATAGTGGATGTTGCAGGGATGGAGATAGCGGATGAGGAGATGTTTGGGTGCTAAATGCGGGGGCAGGCGAGTAGTTTTCGGGGGTAGTGGGGCAGATTGAAAAAAGTTAGAAAAAATTTGAAAAAAGTCTTGACACGCGGCCGTGTGTTAAGTATAATAGGTACGCTGAACTATGGGGTGAAGTAGGAAGTTACTTATGCATTTGGCTGGTGTGTAAGAGAATTTCTGCTGACAAGAGTGCTGGCAAGACTGGTGCGACAACGTCTTAACCTACGTGTTATGCTTGTTCAGGGCAGGGTTAAGAAAAGTTGGAAAAAAATTGGAGGAACTAAATGGCAACACAAAAAATGAGAATTAATTTAAGAGCGTTTGACCATGAACTTGTTGACAATGCGTCTGCAAGAATTGTGGAAACCGCTAAAAAAGCAGGCGCTAAGGTTTCTGGTCCTATTCCTATGCCTACTGAAAAAGAAGTGGTAACTATTCTTCGTTCACCACACAAACATAAGGACTCTCGTGAGCAATTCGAGATTAGAACACACAAAAGATTGATTGATATCTATAATCCATCAGCAAAAACCGTGGATTCACTTATGAAGATTGACCTTCCAGCAGGCGTAGATATCAAGATTAAGTTATAGGAGGAAGATTGATGAAAAACGCAATATTAGGCAAAAAGATTGGCATGTCGCAAATCTTCACACCAGCAGGTCAAGTTATTCCTGTAACTGTGGTAGAGGCTGGCCCATGCAAAGTTAGCCAAATTAAAACAATTGAAAAAGATGGTTACGAAGCCGTTCAGCTTGCATTTGCTGACACAAAAGCTAACCGTCTTAACAAACCAGAATTAGGGCATTTAAAGAAAGCAAATATCGAGCCTAAAAAATATCTTAAAGAGTTTAAGATTTCAGCCGAAGGTTTAGAGCTTGGAAGCGAGATTAAATGTGACGTATTCAAAGCCGGAGACATCGTTGACGTTTCTGGTTACAGCAAAGGTCATGGTTTCAGTGGCGTTATCAAACGTTGGAACGCACACCGCTTGCCAATGACACACGGTGCGGGCCCAGTTCACCGCGAACCTGGTTCACTTGCTGCTAACAGTGACCCATCAAGAGTTTTCAAAAACAGAAAACTTCCTGGGCAATATGGTAATGAGAAAGTTACTATTCAAAATCTAGAAATTGCAAAAGTTGACGTAGAACGCAATTTGCTTTTGGTTAAGGGTGCTATCCCTGGCGCAAAGGGCAGCGTTGTTACTATCGCTTCGGCAGTTAAGGCTTAAAAGGAGGAATAAGTTCAATGCAAACTAAGGTTTTAAACATTAAAGGCGAAGAAGTTGGAAAAGTTACTTTAAAAGACAATGTTTTTGGCGTAGCTTACAACGAAGCCCTTATTCACCAAGTTGTTGTTGCCTATCTTGCTAATGGCAGGCAGGGAACAAAGTCAACCCTAACCCGCAGTGAGGTTAGAGGTGGCGGACGCAAACCTTGGCGTCAAAAAGGTACGGGTAATGCTCGTCAGGGCTCTATCCGCGCTCCACAATGGATCAAAGGTGGCGTTGTGTTCGCACCAAAGCCACGCGATTTCTCTAAAAAGGTTAACAAACAAATGAAGCAACTTGCTTTCGTAAGCGCTTTAAGTGAAGCCGCTCGCGAAAAGAACATCATCGTTTTAGACGAGCTTGTTATGGACAAACCTAACACGAAAGAATTTGCTAACATTCTTGCTAACATCAAGGCAGACAAACGCGTGTTGGTTGTTACCGAAGAAAACAACACTAACGTTTATCTAAGTGCACGTAACATTGACAAAGTTGCAGTAACGCCAGCCGCGCTTGCTTGCACCTATGACATTGTTGTTGCTGACAAAATCGTTGTAACCAAGGCTGCGCTTAAATCTATCGAGGAGGCAAACAAATAATGACAGCACATGACATTATCATTCGCCCAGTTTTAAGTGAAAAGACCTATGCAGATATTGCTAACAAGAAATATACTTTCGAGGTCGCTAAGGGCGCAAACAAAACCCAAATCAAACAAGCAGTTGAAGAAGTTTTCGGCGTTAAAGTTGCAAGCGTAAATACTGCTAACGTTTATGGAAAAATTAAAAGACAAGGAAAGCACGAAGGACTAACGGGTAACTTTAAAAAAGCAATCGTTACATTGACGGCTGACAGCAAGTCAATCGCGTTCTTTGACAGCCTTTCATAATTGATAGGAGATTTTAACTATGGCATTAAAACAATTTAAGCCGATAACCGCGGGGCACAGATTTAGAAAAGCGCCATCATTTGAAGAGGTAACAACCTCTACTCCTGAAAAGTCTTTGCTTGAAACCAAGAAAAAGACGGGTGGCCGCAACGCTAGCGGAAAATTGACCGTTCGCCACATCGGTGGTGGAAACAGACAAAAATATCGTGTTATCGATTTCAAACGCGATAAAGATGGTATCCCTGCAAAAGTCGCAACTATTGAATACGACCCTAACCGCAGTGCATACATCGCATTACTTCATTATGCTGATGGTGAGAAAAGATATATCCTTGCTCCTATCGGTTTAAACGTTGGTGACACTGTAACAAGTGGCGTTAACGCTGAAATCAAAGCAGGTAACTGCTTAGCCCTTGATAACATCCCAGTAGGTTCAATTGTTCATAACATTGAGTTTCAACCAGGCCGTGGTGGCAAGATCGCAAGATCGGCTGGTATCAGCGCTCAGTTTATGGCAAAAGAGGGCAAATATGCTACTTTGCGTATGCCAAGTGGCGAAATGAGAAAAGTGCTTCTTACCTGCCGCGCGACGATTGGTCAAGTTGGCAATGTTGAACACGAAATCGTTTCATTAGGTAAAGCTGGCCGTACCCGTCATATGGGAACAAGACCAACCGTTCGTGGTTCTGTTATGAACCCAGTTGATCACCCACATGGTGGTGGTGAAGGTAAGTCACCAGTTGGTCACGCTGGCCCAATGACTCCTTGGGGCAAACCTGCTATGGGTTATAAGACTCGCAAGAAGAAAAACAAATCAAACAAATTTATGGTAAAGAGAATTAACTAGGAGGCAAATGAACAATGAGTAGAAGTGTTAAAAAAGGCCCTTATATTGCTGAAAGCCTACTTAAAAAGATTAATGAGCTTAACGCGAACAACGAAAAGAAAGTTATCAAAACTTGGTCTCGTTCTTCAACTATCAGCCCAGAAATGGTAGGACACACTATCGGGGTTCACGACGGAAGAAAACATGTTCCAGTTTATGTAACCAGCGAAATGGTTGGCTATAAACTTGGCGAATTTGCCCCAACAAGAACCTTTAAAGGTCACAAAGGCGCAAGCACAACTAAGGGAGGCAAGTAATAATGGCAACTAGAATGAGAGAAAAAGCCGTTGCAAGAAAAGAAAACGCTGATAAGCGCGCTCACGCAACTGCTAAATACCTTAGAATTTCTCCAAGCAAGGTTAGAATTGTTTTGAACGTTATTCGTGGTAAAAATTATGAAGACGCTGTTGCAATTTTAAAGAATATGCCTAACAGCGGTGCTGAATACGCACTTAAAGTATTAGAAAGTGCGGGCGCTAATGCTGAAAACAACCTTGGACTTAACAAAAACGAGCTTATCGTTAGCGAATGCTTTGCTGACGGCGGCCCAGTTTTGAAAAGATTCCAACCAGTAAGCAAAGGCCGTGCACATTCAATTAAGAAAAGAACAAGCCACATTACCATCGTTTTGGATGTAGCAAAGTAGGAGGAAAAGTATGGGACAAAAAGTTAATCCACACGGACTAAGAGTTGGTGTTATCCAAGGTTGGGATAGCCAATGGTATGCTTCAAAGAAAGACTTTTCTAAGTTTTTGCTTGAAGACAAAAAGATTCGTGAATTTTTAAAAACAAACTATAAAAACTTTGGTATTTCTAAGGTTGTTATTGACCGTGCTGAAAACAAAGTTGTGGTTTCAATCTATACTTCAAGACCGGGGCTTGTTATCGGTCAAAAGGGTGCGGGCGTTGAGGCTATTAAGGCCGAGCTTAGCAAGATTGCAGCTGGTAAAAACGTGTTCATTAACGTAATGGAAATCAAATCACCTGATTTTGATGCACAACTTGTTGCTGAAAGCATTGCAAGTCAGCTTGAAAATCGTGTTGGTTTCAGGCGCGCTATGAAACAGGCCTTAAATCGTTGCTTAAAAGCAGGGGTTCAAGGTATCAAAATTATGGTTGGCGGTCGTCTTGACGGCGCTGACATCGCAAGAAGCGAATTTTATCAAGAAGGTTCACTTCCTCTTCAAACTTTAAGGGCAGACATTGACTATGGCTTTGCTGAGGCTCATATCTATGGCAAACTTGGCGTTAAGGTTTGGATTTATAAGGGTGAAGTTCTTGGTAAAAAGAATTTAACTAATACTCAAGGAGGAAACACTCATGTTGATGCCTAAAAGAGTAAAAAGAAGAAAACAACAACGTGGTCGTATGACCGGTGTTGCAACCCGTGGTAACAAGATTTGCCATGGCGAATACGGTATCGTGGCGCAAGAGCCATGCTGGATCACCTCTAACCAAATTGAGGCAGCACGTATTGCTATGACGCGTTACACAAAACGTGGTGGGCAAGTTTGGATCAACATCTTCCCACACAAACCAGTTTCAAAGAAACCTGCTGAAACTCGAATGGGTTCTGGTAAAGGTTCTCCTGAATATTGGGTAGCGGTTGTTAAACCAGGCAGAGTAATGTTTGAAATCGGCGGAGTTAAAGAAGAAATCGCGCGTGAGGCTCTTCGTCTTGCAACGCACAAACTTCCTTGCAAATGCAAAATTGCAAGAAAAGAAGACTTAGAGGCTGCCGAAAATGTTAACAAGGAGGATAAGGCATAATGAACGCGAAAGAATTACAAAATCTTACTAACAACGAGCTTGCTGACAAACTTTCAAGCTTAAAGCAAGAGTTGTTTAACCTAAGATTTTCTCATGCAACGGGCAATTTGTCTAACCCTCTTGCAATCAACACTTGCAAAAAGAACATTGCTAAGGTTAAAACGGTTATCCGCGAAAGAGAATTAGGTATTGCTAAAAGCCAACCAGAAAAGGTTGAAACCAAATCTAAGAAGGCAAGAGGTTAATCCAAATGGCAGAAAGAACTGAAAGAAAAACAAGAATTGGTATTGTTTCAAGCAATAAGATGGACAAGACCATTACCGTAGAAGTGCATGAAAAAGTTAAGCACCCAATCTACAAGAAAACAATCAACAAAACAACAAAACTTAAAGCACACGACGAAAAGAATGAGTGCGACATCGGGGATACCGTTGAAATCGCTGAAACTCGTCCTTTAAGCAAAGACAAACGTTGGCGTCTTGTTAGAATTGTTGAAAAAGTAAAATAACGAAGGCAAGGAGAAAAGATTATGATTCAACCACAAACCAGATTAAAAGTTGCTGATAACACTGGTGCGCGTGAGTTAATGTGCATCCAGGTTGTTGGTGGGTCTTTTAGAAGAAGTGGCAACATAGGTGATGTAATCGTTGCATCAGTTAAAAGTGCTATTCCCGGTGGCTCTGTTAAAAAGGGTGACGTCGTTAAAGCCGTAATCGTTAGAACTGTTAAGGGTATTCGTCGTGCTGACGGAAGCCACATTAAGTTTGACGACAATGCTGCTGTAATCATCGACAACCAAAAGCAGCCAAAAGGGACTCGTATCTTTGGGCCTATCGCGCGCGAACTTCGTGATAAAGATTATATGAAAATTATTTCGCTTGCGCCCGAAGTTATTTAGGAGGATTTAGGATAATATGAAAAATATTAGTGTCAAATCAGGCGACAATGTTGTTGTTATTGCTGGCAAAGACAAGTCTAAAACCGGTAAGGTAATGGCTGCTAGCCCAAAACTTGGAAAAGTTATTGTTGAAGGCGTTAACATCGTAAGTCGTCATAGCAAACCAAGGTCGGCGCAAGACCAAGGCGGCATTATCAAACACGAAGCACCAATCGATGCAAGCAATGTTATGGTAATCTGCCCTAAGTGTGGCAAGGCTACACGTGTTCGTCATCAAGTTGTTGATGGCAAAAATGTTCGCGTTTGTAAATGTGGCGAAGTTTTAGACAAGGCTTATGCAAAGAAAGCAGACAAGGCTGAAACTAAAAAGACTACCGCTAAAAAGCAAACAAAAGCAAAGGCTGAGACGGACGCTAAGGCTGAAAAAGCACCTGCAAAAAAGGCACCTGCTAAGAAAGCCGAAGCAAAAATCGAGGCAACTAAGGCAAGCAAAACCGCTGCTAAACCAGCAGTAAGAAAAGCCAAGAAGGATGTTTAAGGTAGGTAAATTATGGAAAACAGACTTAATGATAAATATGTAAAAGAAGTTGTTCCAGCGCTTGTTAAAGAGTATGGCTACAAAAACATCAACGAAGTTCCAAAACTTGAAAAAATCGTTTTGAACATGGGTCTTGGCGATGTTAAAGACAACAGCAAAAGCTTTAACCTTGCTGTTGAAGAGCTTGCAACAATCGCTGGTCAAAAACCAGTTGTAACCAAGGCTAAAAAGTCAGTTGCTAACTTTAAAGTTCGTGAAGGACAAAAAATTGGCGCGAAGGTTACGCTTCGTGGTGAAAGAATGTATGAATTCTTTGATAAATTCATCAGCATCGCATTGCCACGAGTTCGAGATTTTAGGGGCGTAAGCACAACGGCGTTTGACGGACGTGGTAACTATTCTTATGGCGTTCGCGAACAACTTATCTTCCCTGAAATTGTTTACGACAAAATTGAAAAGATTAGAGGTTTTGACATCTGTTTTGTAACAACTGCTAAAACTGATGACGAAGCTCGCAGCCTATTAAAACTTATGGGGATGCCATTTAAGGCATAACGCAAGGAGAGAGATTATGGCAAAAACATCATTGAAAAACAAACAAGCTAAGCCTCAAAAGTTTGGCACTCGCGAATATACTCGCTGCACGATGTGTGGTCGTCCACACGCCGTTTTGAAAAAATACGGTATTTGCAGGGTATGTTTTAGAGAACTCGCTTATAAAGGTGAAATTCCTGGCGTTAAAAAGGCAAGCTGGTAAGGAGGAAAAGAAAATGAGTATTAATGTAACAGATCCAATCGCTGATATGCTTACAAGAATAAGAAACGCGCAAACTGCTCGTCATGACACTGTTTCTATTCCTGCATCAGCTATGAAAAAATCTATCGCTCAGATTTTAAAAGAAGAAGGCTTTATTGCTGACTTTGCTGAAACCGAAGACGGGTCTATGCGTAACATTGTTGTTACCTTAAAGTATGGCCCAAAAGGCGAAAAAGTTATTTCTGGCCTTAAAAGAATTTCAACCCCAGGGCTTAGGGTTTATGCAAACGCTGAGGAGCTTCCTAAGGTTTTAGGCGGCCTTGGCATCGCAATCATTTCAACCAGCAAGGGTGTTATGACTGACAAAAACGCAAGAAAATTAAATGTTGGTGGCGAAGTGCTCGCCTACATTTGGTAAGGAGGAGTCTATGAGCAGAATTGGTAAATTACCTATTATTCTTCCAGCAGGCGTTACTCTTGACCAAACTACTGAGGGCGACGTTATCGTTACTGGACCAAAGGGCACATTAAGGCAATGGGTTGACAGCTGCATAACTGTTAAAAAAGAAGCACTTGATGGCAAAACCGTTGTAACCCTAACTCGTGCTAATGACCAGAAAGAGGTTCGCGCTAAACACGGTTTATACCGCGCGCTTATCGCTAATATGGTTAAAGGCGTAACGGAAGGGTACAGCAAATCACTTATTGTTAACGGCGTTGGTTTTAAGGTAGCCGTAAGTGGAAATAAATTAACTATGAACCTTGGTTTAAGCCACCCAGTAGTAGTTGAAATCCCACAGGGCATTACCGTTACAATCCCAGCCGCAAACGAAATCAAGGTTGAGGGTATTGACAAAACTTTTGTTGGTCAGTTCGCAGCCGATATTAAGGCAGTTAAGCCTATTGAGCCATATCACGGTTATGGTATTAGATACTCAACCGAAGAGGTTCACTTAAAAGAAATCAAAAAAAGCGGTAAAAAGAAATAAGGAGAAAGGGAATGGTTAGTAAGATAAATAAAAATGAATTAAGAAAAGCTAAGCATAACAGAATTCGCAACACCCTTAGCGGGACAAGCGAAAGACCTCGTTTAAATGTTTACCGTTCAACTTCAAACATCTATGCTCAAATCATTGATGACACAACGGGCAAAACCCTTGCAAGTTCATCAAGCCTTGACAAAGGGTTGGTTGAAGCATTAAAGGGCCTTAACAAAAAGGCACAAGCAGAAAAAGTCGGCGAAGATATTGCTAAAAAAGCCAAGAAAGCAAAGATTAAAAACGTTGTTTTTGATCGTGGCGGCTATATCTACACTGGGCGCGTTGCAAGCCTTGCTGAGGGTGCACGTAAAGCCGGTCTTGAGTTTTAAGGAGAAAGATAATGGCAGAAGTTAGAAACGAAAACAAAGAAAGAAAACCAAATGCTGACAGAAAACCAAGAAGAGATCGCAATCAGGCTCCAAAAGTTGTTGACGAGTTTGACAGCAAAATGGTTAACGTTAACCGTATCTCTAAAACCGTAAAAGGTGGACGCAAAATGCGTTTTAACGCCTTGGTTGTTGTTGGTAACCGCAAGGGCAAAGTTGGTATCGGTATGGGTAAAGCAACCGAAGTTTCTTTGGCTATTGAAAAGGCAACCGTTGCTGCAAAACGCAACATTATCGAAGTTGCTATGAAGGGAACAACTATCCCTCATGAAATCGATGGTATCTTTGAAACAACTAAGATCATTATGATGCCAAGCAAAGAAGGTAATGGTGTTATCGCTGGTGGTGCAGTTCGTGACGTTGTTGAGCTTGCTGGTATCCGTGATATCACAACAAAACTTTATGGCTCTAACAACCCAGTCAACTGCGTTAAGGCTACTTTTGAAGGCCTAAAACAACTTAAAACCGCAGAACAACTTGCACATCTTCGTGGTGTAAGCGTGGAACAAATTGGATAGGAAGGTAAAAAAGATGGCTGAAAAAGTTGGAACTTCTAAAAAAGAAGTGTATAATGAACCTAAACTAAAAATAACTTTGGTTAAAAGCCTTAATGGCAGACTTGCTAAGCAAAAGAAAACTTGCGAAGCACTTGGGTTAACCAAATTACATCAAACCGTTATTAAGAACGATAACGATGCTACTCGTGGTATGATCTTCGTTGTTAAACACTTGGTTACGGTGGAAGAAGTTAAATAAAAAGAGGAGCTTATTTATGAAACTACACGAATTATCACCTGCACCTAACTCAACCAAAGCCCCAAAACGCCTTGGTCGTGGTATTGGCTCAGGTACTGGCAAAACTGCTGGTAAGGGTCATAAAGGTCAAAACGCAAGAAGCGGCGGTGGAGTTAGACCTGGATTTGAAGGCGGCCAAATGCCTTTAATTCGTCAACTTCCTAAACGTGGTTTCACTAACAATTGGAGAAAGGAATACACAACCATCAATGTTAGTGACCTTGAACAGTTTGAAGCTGGCACAACCGTTACCGCACAAATGCTTAAAAACAAAGGTGTTATCTCTAAAATTGAAGCTTACGGACTTAAAGTTCTTGGTAATGGTAATCTTACTAAGGCTTTAACCGTTAAAGCACAAAAATTCACCCAATCAGCGGCTGACAAAATCAGCAAGGCTGGCGGGTCAATTGAGGTGGAATAATGTTTAAAACCTTAGCAAGTGCGTTCAAAACCCCTGAACTTAGGAAAAAGATTTTAATTACTCTTTTACTTCTACTTATCTATCGAGTTGGCTGTTATTTGCCAGTTCCAGGGATTTTGCCTGACACATACTCAGCCCAAGTTGGCGACGGAGCCTCTTTACTTACCCTGCTTAACGCTGTTACTGGTAGCGCATTGAGTAACGGTGCGTTTTTGGCGCTTGGCGTTACGCCGTATATTAACGCGTCAATCATCGTTCAGCTGTTAACAGTTGGTATCCCTGCTCTTGAAAGGCTTTCAAAGCAAGGCGAAGATGGCAAAGAAAAAATCAACCTTATAACGAAAATCGTTGCGCTTGTGCTTGCAGTAGCACAGGGTATCGGTATCGTTTTGGGCTTTGGTACTGATTGTTTGGCACCAATCTTTGGTGAAAACTTGTTATGGCTCACGGCAGTATTTGTTGTGTTAATTCTTGTTGCGGGAACTTGCTTTACGATGTGGCTTGGAGACAGAATTACTGACCAAGGCATCGGCAACGGCTTGTCTTTGATTATCTTTATCGGTATCATCGCAAGTGTTGGTGTTTCACTAACTAACGCGGTTGTAAGCATTTTTGGTGGCAACCTTAACGCACTTTGGGAGCTTTTGGGCTTCCTTGCTATGGTATTTGTTGTGTTTACGCTTATCGTTTTCTTCGATTTAGCAGAACGCAAAATCCCAGTGCAATACGCAAAACAAATTAAAGGCAGAAAAATGTATGGCGGGCAGTCTAGTTACATTCCGCTTAAAATCAACGCTAACGGCGTTATGCCAATCATCTTTGCAACGGCTATCATAACCTTCCCGAACCTTATTATGCAGCTTTGCGGGGTAACTCGTGACAGTGGCTGGTTCGCGAAATTCTATTATGACTATCTTGGAGCTGGTGGTTGGATTTATAGCATTTTGGTTGGCTTGCTTATCTTGGGCTTTGCATATTTCTATGCACAAATCCAATTCAACCCAGCCGACGTTAGCCAAAACATTCAACAAAATGGCGGGTTTATCCCTGGCGTAAGGCCGGGCAGACCAACGGTTGACTATCTTTCAAAGATAAGCAAACGTATAACGCTTTTTGGTGCAATATTCTTGGCCTTTATTGCTATCGTTCCTTCAATCGTGTTCCAAGCGGTGGTGGGCGGCTCGATTGGCTTGCTTAACGCCTTTACGGCAACGGGTATGCTTATCGTTGTAAGCGTTGCAATAGAACTTAACACTCAACTTAATGCACAGATTCTTATGAAACGTCATAAGAACTTGTTATAAAACAATTGGCTGCACCTGCCCTAAGCGTAGGGTGGGTGCGGAAACTGTTTTAAAAATTTAAATGGTTAGGATACTTAGTTTAAACTTTTAAAACAGATGGATAAAAAGGGAAGATTTATGAACTTAATCATTATCGGCGCGCCGGGCTCAGGAAAGGGCACTCAGGCAGCAAAAATTTGCAGCGAGTTTAACATCGCACATATCTCAACGGGCAATATGCTTAGAGAAGCGATTGCCAAAGGCACCCCCGAGGGTAAACTGGCAAAAGAGATTATAGACAAGGGCAACCTTGTTGACGATGAAGTCATCTTTAAAATGCTTAACCGCAGGGTTAGCGAGGATGATTGCGCGAACGGGTTTTTGCTTGACGGTGTTCCGCGCAACAAATCTCAAATTGAGTTTGTTGAAAAACTGGGTATTGATAAGGTTATCTTTATTGATGTTAAATTTAGCGACATTATAAAGCGCTTAACCTGTCGTAAGACCTGCGTTGGTTGTGGCGGGACGTTTATTGAAAGCGACCTTAAAACTGACGATTGTCCGCGTTGTGGCAAAAAGGTATACACGCGCGATGATGACAAGGTTGAGGTGATTGAAAAACGCCTTGACACGTACGTTAAGCAGACCGCGCCTGTTGTTGATTTTTATAAGGCAAAGGGCAAGGTTATAACTATTAATGGTAATCAGTCGATTGAAAAAGTTTATGAAGATATTTCTAAGGCACTAAAAAATGGTAACTGTTAAAACGCAAGAACAAATTGAACTTATGCGAGAGGCTGGCAAGATTGTTGGCGAGGTGCTTTTGCTTATGGAGAAAGAGGCAAAACCCGGAATTTCAACAAAGGCTCTTGACAAAATCGCGTATGAGTATATAATTAGTAGGGGTGCAAAACCAAGTTTTTTGCACTATAATGGTTTTCCTGCAACCATTTGCGCGTCAATTGATGACGTGGTGGTTCATGGCTTTCCAAGTGAAAAGGATATCCTTAAAGAGGG
This sequence comes from Acutalibacteraceae bacterium, assembly GCA_963602035.1. GTDB lineage: Bacteria > Bacillota > Clostridia > Christensenellales > UBA1242 > UMGS2070. The sequence goes on from CAVCHC010000010.1 coordinate 20,723, forward strand.
GATGCTTTTGTCAGTAGACGTTGGGGCTATCTATCACGGGTGGCACGGAGATGCTGCGCGCACGTTTGCTATTGGCAAGGTGAGCGACGAAAAACAAAAATTATTAGACGTAACGCGCCAAAGTTTTTTTGAGGGTATCAAAGGAATTAAGGCGGGAAGCCGACTTGGAGACATTGGTGCGCAAGTGCAGCACTGTGTTGAAAAGCACGGATTTAGTGTGGTTCGCGATATGGTTGGGCATGGTATTGGCAATCATATGCACGAGGCACCAAACGTCCCTAACTATGGCACAGCGGGGACTGGGATGAAACTTGAAGCGAATATGACGATTGCCATAGAGCCGATGGTTAATGCTGGAACTTGGCGCCTTAAAATGAAGGGGTGGGATCACAGAACTGCCGACGGACGTCCGTCAGCGCATTATGAAAATACGGTTTTGATAACCGAGAACGGTGTGGAAATTTTAACACAATCAAGCAAGGGGGAAGTAGATGAGCAAAGACGATGTTATTGAAACTGAGGGGGTAGTGGTTGAGGCTATGCCTGGGGCTACCTTTAAGGTTAAACTAGCAAACGGCCATATCATCAACGCATATCTTTCGGGCAAATTGTGGAAAAACTTTATCCACGTTTATGAGGGCGACACTGTTAAGCTTGAAATCTGCCCTTATGATTTAACCCGTGGCCGAATAATTTGGAGACAAAAATAGTAAAAGGAGAAACTAAAATGAAAGTAAGACCAAGTGTAAAACCTATCTGCGATAGTTGCAAGGTTATTAAAAGAAATGGCAAGTTAAGAGTAATTTGCGATAAGTATCCTAAACATAAACAGGTTCAGGGTTAATTTTTCGGGCAAAGAGATTTGCCTTTAAATTTGAAAATTACGCGAGCTTGGGCGGCATAGAAACTAACCCTTTCTACCAAGGCGCGAAAACATAAACAAACAATTTTTTGGAGGATAAAAATGGCTCGTATCGCTGGTGTGGATTTACCAAATGAAAAGCGTGTTGAAGTTGGGCTAACCTACATTTATGGCGTAGGACTTAAAACTTCACAAAAGATTTTGGAAGAAACCAAAATCGACCCAAACACAAGGGTAAAAGATTTAACTGAAACCGATATCACTAAAATCCGTGAGTATCTTGATAAGCACGTTCGTGTTGAGGGCGACCTTAAACGTGACGTAGCGATGGATATCAAGGGCTTGATGGAAATTGGTTCATATCGCGGAATTAGACACAGAAAAGGACTTCCAGTTCGCGGACAAAGAACTCATAGCAATGCTAGAACAAGAAAAGGTCCACGTTCAAGTTCAATTAAGAAGAAATAAAGGAGAATTTTATGGCACAAGTTAAGAAAACCACAACTAAAAAGCGTAAGATTACTACCAATGTTGATAAGGGCATTGTGCACGTTCAATCTTCGTTTAACAACACAATCGTAACCATAACTGACGTTAATGGTAACGCGTTGTCTCAAAGCAGTGCAGGCGCGCTTGGCTATCGTGGTAGCCGTAAAAGCACTCCGTTTGCTGCTGGCGTTGCTGCTGAAAAGGCCGCAAAAGCCGCAAAAGAATATGGAATTAAAAGCGTTGAAGTTTATGTTAAGGGCCCAGGTAACGGCCGTGAATCTGCAATTAGAAGCCTTGCTAACGAAGGCATCGAAGTAACACTTATTCGCGATGTTTCACCAATCCCACATAACGGGTGCAGACCACCTAAACGCAGAAGAGTATAGGAGGAAGATCGATGGCAAAATATACAGAAGCAGATTGCAGACTTTGCAGACGTGAAGGCGCTAAACTCTTTTTAAAGGGCGAGCGTTGCCTTACTAAAAAGTGCGCTATGGAGCGTAGACCAGTTAACCCTGGTGTTCACCCAGCAAGTCGCAAAAAGCCAAGCGAGTATCAAACTCAGCTTCGCGAAAAGCAAAAAGTTAAAAGAGCTTATGGCCCATTAAGCGAAAAACAATTCAGGCACTATTACGAAGAAGCAGAGCGTATGAAGGGTAAAACCGGTGAAAATATGCTTGCCCTTCTTGAAAAAAGGCTTGATAACGTTGTTTATCGTATGGGGCTTGGTTCAAGCCGTATGCAGGCACGTCAGGTTGTTAACCATGGCCACATCTGCGTTAACGGTAAATGCGTTAACATCCCATCTTATCAAGTTAAGGTTGGCGATGTAATCAGCGTTAAAGAAAACAAACAGAAAAAAGGCAACTTTGCTTCAATTCGCGAGTCGAGAGTGGTTGTTCCTAAATGGTTAGAGTTTAACCCAGAAAAACTTTCTGGTAAAGTGCTTGCTAACCCAGCGCGCGACGATATTGACCTTAATATCGAAGAACACTTAATTATCGAGCTTTATTCTAAGTAATCTTAAATTTAGGAGGATTTTATGTTAGAAATCGAAAAACCAAGAATTGAATGTATTGAAGAGGAAAATGGAAGTTATGCCAAGTTTATCTTAGAGCCACTTGAAAAGGGCTTTGGAACAACGATTGGCAATGCGCTTAGAAGGATGCTTCTTTCAAGCCTTCCTGGGGCTGCTGTTACCTGCATCAAAATTGCGGGCGTGCAACACGAATTCTCTACAATCAAAGGTTGTAAAGAAGATGTTACCGAAATTATCCTAAATCTTAAAGGTCTTGCTGTTAAAACAACCAAAACTGACCGCGATTTCAAAAAGACTTTAACCCTTAAAGCTAAGGGGCCTGGCGTTGTTACGGCGCGTGATATTGCTGCTGACGACGAGGTTGAAGTTTTAAACCCTGATATGTATATCTGCTCGCTTGAAGAAGATGGCGAACTTGATATGCAGCTTATCGTTGGGCGCGGCCGCGGGTACGTTGGGGCTGATAAAAACAAAGATGAAAGCTTGCCAATTGGCTATATTGCGATTGACAGTATCTTTACCCCAGTTAAAGCCGCAAGCTATAACGTTGAAAACACTCGCGTTGGCCAAAGCACTGACTTTGATAAGCTTACGCTTGAAGTTACAACGAATGGCACGGTTTCAGCCAAAGAGGTTATAAGCCTTGCTTCTAAGCTTTTGGTTGAGCACGCAAATCTTTTTGTTGAACTTGTTGAAGAAATGGCTAACACGTCTATTCTTGTAAGCCGTGAGGAAGACAAAGTTCAAAAACTTATGGAAATGAGCATCGAAGACATGGATCTTTCAGTTAGAAGTTATAACTGCCTCAAACGTGCTGGAATTAACACGGTTGAAGACTTAACAAGAAAAACCGAAGATGATATGTTAAAAGTTAAAAACTTAGGTCGCAAATCGCTGGACGAAGTTATAAGCAAACTTGTTGACCTTGGTCTTAACCTTAAGGTTAGGGAAGACTAATTAAAGGAGTAAACAAATGGAAACTAAAAAACTAGGCAGACCTACTGACCAAAGACTTGCAATGCTTAGTGGCCTTGCAACGGACTTACTTTGGTATGGCCGCATCGAAACAACCGTAGACCGCGCCAAAGAGGCAGCAAGAATTGCTGAAAAATGCATCACTATTGCTCGTGACGGTTATAAAGACGTTGTAACTGACACTAAGGTTACCGTTGACGCTAAGGGTAAAGAAGTTAAAACCACAGTTTCAAAAGACGGCGTTAAAAAGCTTAACGCTAGAAGAAAACTTATGGCTATCTTAAACCCAAGGGCAGAGCAACGTGCTAAGGGCGAAAAGAAAGAAGCGTTTGAAGCAAGAACTCAGGGTATCAAGAATCCTCTTATCGAGAAGTTATTTGATGACCTTGCGCCTAAGTATGAAGCGCGCGCAACTGAAAAAGGACAGAATGGTGGTTACACCCGCGTTCTTAAAACCTCAGTTCGTCGTGGCGACAATGCGCAGATGGCTATTGTTGAGCTTGTCTAAAAAGAAGAAAGTAAACCTCCGCTTTTGGAGGTTTTTTTGTGCGCGTTTTTTATCACAAGGATAGGGGGGCGCATAAACGCGTTCATGCTCACCAAGTCTACGCTTATGCTGCGACCAGTGTTCGCGACGAACGGTTTATGCTTTTGGTTATCAACTGTGTTGGAGGGGGCGCATAAACACGTTCATGCTCACCAAGTCTACGTTGCGCTTTGACCAGTGTTCGCAACGAACGGTTTATGCTTTTGGTTATCATCTGTGTTGGAGGGGGCGCATAAACACGTTCATCCTCACCAAGTCTACGCTTATGCTTCGACCAGTGTTCGCGATGAACGGTTTATGCTATATGGTATCGTTGTGGTATTGGGTAAGGGCGAACTGTTTGTGGTTGCGTTTTGAGATATGGTGGTTGTTATATTGTGTTATAAAAACTGCGCAAAATAAAACCACTAAGCGGGAGGTTTAGCCGTGGTGACGGCGGCGTTAAGGCAACTTAGTGGTGAGTAGAGACGGTGTGGTTTGTGGCGATTTAAGCGATAGTAACTGGTGATGAAAACCGAGTGCGGGTTTAATGTCGGCTTGTGATGACAACTGGTGGCGGGGTGAGAAGGAATATTTTTGGGGATTTTGTTGAAAATTTTAGGTAGAGTTTGAAATTTGTTTAGGTTGCGGTGCGCGAGGGGTAAATATATTGGACAAAGTTATCTGTATTTGGTAAAATAAGATGTAAAGGTATCGGCCGAGGTGGCGGGTGGCTTTGCGGGGAAAGTTACTGACAGGATTTTAAGATTTGTTAGCAACTTAGATTAAAAAATAAAGGCGATAAGATGTCAAAAAAAGAAAAGCAACTTATGTTTAAGATAAAAAAGGGCAAGGCGGAAATCGTTGAGGCGCGCGGTGTAAAACGCGCCGAGTTAGACACGGTTTCAGCAAGGCCAGAGCCTGCGCCAAAAAATAGCGGGGCGGGGTGGTTTAGGCTTGATAATGCGGCGACGATTTATCCAAGTTCGGTTAAAGAGAACTGGAATTTTGTTTTTCGTGTTGCGTGCGTTTTGAAAAACAAGGTGAGGCCTGACGTTTTGCAGCAGGCGCTTGACGACATTATGCCGCGGTTCCCGACCTTTGACGTATATTTAAAGGCGGGCTTGTTTTGGAACTATTTTGAGCACAACCCAAACCAACTGAAAGTTGAGCGAGAAACGAACTTTCCGTGTTCGTGTATGAAGCTTGGGGGCAAGAGTCATTGCGTTAGGGTGCTTTATAGCGACTTTAAGATTGCGGTTGAGGTTTTTCACGCGATAACTGACGGGCGTGGCGCGACGACGTTTTTAAACTCTTTACTGGCGCGGTATTTTGAACTTCAAGGTGAGGCGATAACATACACGGGCGCGGTTTTAAACTATCTTGATTTGCCTGCACCCGAGGAACTTGAAGACTCATTTTTTGAGAACGCGACGGACGAGAAGGCTAGCAGCCATAAAGAGCAAGTGGCGTATAACATTCGCGGCACGATTTTGGACGAGGGGATAGTTAACACCACTACGGGCACCCTAAGCGTTAAAGAAATTAAAGAAATTGCAAAAAAGCACAACTGCAAATTAACCACGTTTTTGGCGGCGGTTTTGTGCCAAGTTATTATCAAAAAACGCAAAAACAGCAAAAAACCGGTCAAAATCTCGATACCAATTGACCTGCGTCCGTGGTTTGACAGCAAGACGCTTAGAAATTTCAGTTCGTACATAAATATCGCAATTTGCGACGAAAATGCAAGTTTAGAGGCCATTATTTCAACAATTTCGGCCGAAATTGCGAAAATTGACCGAAAATACCTTGAAAAAAACATAAATAGCAACGTAAATCTACAAAAAAACTGGTTTATTAAGCTTATGCCGCTTTGTATTAAAAAAGGCGTAATGAATTTGTCGTATAACCTTTTGGGCGAAAGGTTGCAAAGTTTTGCGTTTTCTAATATTGGTCGCGTTGACGCGCCGCCAGAGTTTGAAAAATTTATTGACCACTATGAAGTTAACCTTGGCCGAAGCAAGCATAATGCTATCGCCGTTGGGCTTATTTCGTTTGGCGACAAGTTGTCGGTAACCATTTCAAGCAAACTAAGCGAACCGATAACCGAGCGCGATTTCTTTAAGGAGTTGGCTTCTCTCGGCGCCGACGTTTATATTGAAAGCAACAGGAGGGACCTTTATGGCGGAAAGAATGTGTAAAAATTGCGGCGTAAAGATTAGCGCAGACTTGGCCAATTGTCCGCTTTGTGGCAAGTTCGTTCTGGCTGAAAACGACAAGGTTGAGCCTACGCCAAGCAGCTATCCAATTTATGACTACACCGAAATTAACAAAGAGCGCGCGCTTAAACTTATTCGCAATATCGCGTTTATAATCGCGGCGATTTGCATTTTTGTTAACTTGATTTTCTGGACAAAGCCGCTGTGGGTGCCATACGTTTTGGTAAGCGAATTTGCGCTGTATATGATGTTTTGCCATCCGTTAAGGCGGGGCGGAAATATGCTTAGGGCGCTGCCGATGAGCGGAATTTATGCGATGATTTTGTTAGTTTTTATCGACGCGTATAATGCGCTTACGATGGGGCTTGAATTTGGCTGGGGCTTTGCGATTGCGGCGCCGTGCGTTATGAGCGCGGTTGTTATTGCGTGCGCGGTGATAGGCTTTACAAAAAATTCGTTTAATATGAGCCTTGCTAAGCGCATACTGTACGTTGCGATATTTGCAATTGCGTATTTTTTGGTTAAAGTTATTGCCTTCCCAAGCCTTGCAAGATGGCCAAGTTTGGTGCTTGTTTGTGTGTCGTTTGGCTTTTGGGCGCTTTTGATGATAATCAAGCCAAAGGCTATGGCCAAAGAAATGAAAAAAGATTTTCATATTTAAATCAAAGGAGAAACTATGAATTTTGTTGATACGGTGCTTGAAACCCTTAAACAATCCAAGCAAAAATTTTGGACGCAAGACCAGATTTTAAAGATGACGGGCGCGCAAGTTGGGTTTGACAAGCGTGCGGTTTTGGGCGCAATTGACGAGCTTGTTAAGCAAGACATGTTGGTGCGTTCGGCGCGAAACAAGTTTACGCTTCCTGTTAACGCTGGCGCAATTCGCGGTAAAGTTATGGCAACAAGCCGCGGGTATGTGTTTGTTAGGCCAGACGCAAAAGAGGTGGATGACATTTTTGTTGCCGAGAAAAACACTAACGGCGCCGTGCATGGAGACACGGTTTTGGTGCGCATAGAAACGCCAAAAAAACGCAAAAACGGGCGATTTAGCCATCAAAACCAGTCAAAAAGTGGCGAAATCATCAAAATTATTGAGCACAACATAAAAAATATAACGGGCGTGTTTACGCTTAATGCGGGCGGGAATATCGTTGTGCCTGACGACACGCGATTTGCTGACAGCATTTTTATCCCTATGGGCAAAACCCTTGGCGCGAAAACGAATGACAAGGTGGTTGTCAAAATTACTGACTATCCAAGCCGAATTTCGATGGCAAAGGGCGAGGTTGTTGAGGTGCTTGGCGACGCGGGCGACGTTAAGGTGGCCACGCTTTCGATTTTAAGAAACTATGGCCTTTATGAGACGTTTCCTGCCAGCGTACTGGCCGAGGCTAAGGCGGTTGCTAAAATAACCGCGGCCGACTTAAAGGGGCGCACGGACTTTCGTAATCAGCTTGTTATCACCATCGACGGGGCGGACGCAAAAGACTTTGACGACGCTATTTCGCTTAAAGAAATCGCGGGCGGGTATGAGCTTAGCGTGCACATTGCCGACGTCAGCCATTACGTAAAAGAGGGCGGCGAGATTGACAAAGAGGCCTTTAAGCGCGGCACGAGTGTGTATTTTCCTGACCTTGTGCTGCCTATGCTGCCTGAAAATTTGTCTAACTTTATCTGTTCGCTTCAACCGAATGTTGAGCGCCTTACGCTGTCGTGCGTGATGACGCTTGACGAGAAGGCGAACGTGACGGGCGTTAACATAACTAAGGGCGTAATTAAGTCTGCATTTAGGATGACCTATGACCAAGTAACCAAGATTTTTGCGGGCGACAAGGCTGAGCGTGAAAAGTGCAAAATCGTGGTGCCGATGCTTGAAAATATGCGAAAAGTTTCAAAAATGCTTATAAAACGCAGAAATCTTGCGGGCAATATTGACTTTGACCTGCCTGAGACGCAGATTGATGTTGACGAAAATGGCAAAACGATTAACATCCGCAAAAAGCCGCGTAATGACAGCGATAAGCTTATCGAGCAGTTTATGGTTCTTGCTAACGAGATGGTGGCAAAAACGTTTAACAAGATGAAGCTTCCGTTTGTGTATCGCGTGCACGAGTCGCCAACGCCTGAAAAATTAAAGGCGTTTTGTGAGTTTGTGTGGGGGCTTGGGCTTAAATTTGAAAATGACCCTGAAAACGTCAAGCCGAAAGATTTTCAAAAACTTTTGATTGAAACCCAAGATGAGCCTTATCACGATGCGCTTTCAAAGGTGATGCTTAGAAGTATGCAAAAGGCCGTGTATTATGAGAAAAATCTTGGGCATTTTGGCCTTGCGCTTAAAGATTATTGCCATTTTACGTCGCCGATACGAAGGTATCCTGACTTGACCATTCACCGCATTATAAGTTATTATCTTGCGGGGCAACTTAGTGATGCTAAAATTGACGCGCTTTGGGACACGGTGGCGGAGGCTAGTGAGCAGAGCAGCCTTACTGAGCGTAACGCGGATGAGGCCGAGCGTACGGTTGACGACCAAAAGAAGGCCGAGTTTATGGCTGACAAAATTGGCGAAATCTATGACGCGAAAATCAGCGGCGTGACCGAGTCGGGCATATTTGTTGAGCTTGAAAATACGGTTGAGGGGCTGGTGTATCGCGAGTATCTGCCTGCCGATAGTTATATCTATGACGAAAAACGTATGGCGCTTGCGGGCAAACGTAATATATTTAAAATTGGCGATAAGGTGCGCGTAAGGCTTATTCAGGTTGACGTTGTGACGAGGCATATTGACTTTGCGCTGGCGGATGACAACGCTGTGGGCGCTGACAGTGGCGACTTGACCCGCTTTTTAGGCAACGGCGTGCGCGTAAATAATGCGAGCAATGAAAATAAAGAAGGCATGCGCGGCGAAAATAGTGTAAACTGCGAAAAACGCACGAAAAGTAAGGCAGGAAGGGGTCGCGGACGCAAAGAAACTGCAAAATAGGCCTAATTAATTGAAAAAAGTATTGAAAAACTGTCAAAATTGTGCTAAAATGCAGTTGTAAAGGGGAAAAAGATGGCTGAAAAAATTATTGCCGAAAACCGCAAGGCCTTTCATGACTATTTTATTGAAGACAAGTTTGTTGCGGGGATTGTGTTAGAGGGCAGCGAGGTTAAGTCGGCAAGGACGGGCAAATTTCATTTAAAAGACAGTTATTGTTTGGTTAGAAACGGCGAGGTGTTTTTAATTAATGCAAATATTTCGACGTATGACAAAACCAGCGTGCTTGCGCCCGACCCAAAGCGTACACGAAAACTGCTTTTAAATCGCGCCGAAATAAATAAAATTGAGCGAAAGATAAAAATTAAAGGCTATGCGCTTATCCCTTTAAAGGCGGAACTTCGCGGGCAATTTGTTAAGGTTGAAATTGCGCTGTGTCGCGGTAAGATGGAGTATGACAAAAAAGACGCCATCAAACTTAAAGACGCAAAACGCGATACCGAGCGTGAAATAAAAAACCTAAAAAATTAATTAAAAATAATTATTGAATTTAAAAAGCAATTAAAT
>CAVCHC010000011.1:0-29873 GCA_963602035.1 Acutalibacteraceae bacterium
GTTCAATATAAAATTTTAACAACTTATTATAATCTTTTGACACAGCGTTTAATTCTAACACCTGCGCCCCTTTTTGCCTCGCTCCATTTTCTAAAAATTTAAATAATTTTTCTCCCACCTTCATATTTCGCTTAGATGGCACAACATACATTTCTTCCAGATAAAAAACCTTGTCACCTTTTTTGACGTAACTTTTGTCTTTCTTTGCGGTTTCAATCTCACCGTATGCATAACCAATTACGATGTCTTTGTCTAGCGCGATTGCCACCTGCTTATCTACGAAATATTTTTCATCATCAGCAACAATTCCGTTACAACAACCCTCTTTTGCGAAAGCCGCAGTTAAATCAGCAATAGCCTTTATCTCTTCCTTTTTAGCAAATCTTATAACCATTTCTTGCCCCCCCCATTACAATGTTACCATACGCCACCCCAAATAGCAAAACAAAAAAACAAGGCATTTTTACTCTATTTTTTTAAATTGCACTAATACGCCTTATGGCAATTAAACGGTCTTCACACAATAATCAAGCACTTTCATAAGTAACTGGCTATATTTATTGTACTCATCTATATTAACAAACTCATTAGGCTTGTGCGCAAGCGCTAAATCGCCAACGCCAAAAATAAAAGCATCACCGCCAATTGCTTGAAAATACCCTGCCTCACACCCACCAGTAAACGACTTTTCTTTTAATTTAAATTTTGAACAGATTGCCTCAACCAGTTTTCCGTTTTTTCTTTCTAGTGGTGGGATATTTAGTTTCTGTGAAAGCACAATTCTTGAACCATCGTATCGTTTTTCTAACACTTTTATATATTGTTTAATAAGTTTTAGCACCCTTTCTCCACTTTGAGAACTATTGCTTCTTAAATCAAATTTAAGTTTTGCATAGCCCGACACGATGTTCACCTTGTCTCCACCCGACACAACATTGCAAGAAACCGATGTGCCGATAATTCTTGAACATAATTTTTCAATGTACAAAACCAGCCTAGCCAAAATGTAATTGGCATTTATTCCGTTTTCAGGCATACTGCTGTGACAACTTTTACCAAAGATTTCTATACTGAATTCGCCACAGCCTTTGCTTGTTGAGCAAATGGCCATATTGGTAGGCTCGCCAACAATGGTTATTTTAGGGACTATTGACCGTTTAATAAATTCTTCTTGAACACGCGTGATGCAATCGAGTGTGGTTTCTTCATCACCTGTTATTGCTATTATTATCGGGCTTTCAAAATTTTTAATCTTGTTTAGGTTGTCAAGAATAACACCAAAATAGCTTTTCATATCAATCGTGCCCAAACCATACATTCTATTTCCAATTAAGGTTGGGCAATACGGATTAGTATTGTATAATTTTTCATCAGCAACAACCGTATCTATGTGTCCAGACAAAACTATTGCATCTTTCACATTATTTAACTTTGTATTGAGCCCAATAATCAACCCTTCTCTGTCATCTTTTAGGCTTTTTACCTTAATTATTTCCTTAGAATTTGCTGCAAATCTTTTTTCTAGATAGTTTATAATTTCTTTATTTTGTTTTGTATCGAAACTTTTTATTGATACAAGTTCTTTTAAATTTTCCATTTCTATTTCTCCTTAACAAAAAAATAACCCGTTGTTTGTTTCTTTCAAAACATACCAACGGGTCTTAGATTATATTTAAAAAGTTTTAATCCATTCATATGTTTTGTGACACGCAAAATAGCACTCACAAAACATACTCTTTGTGAATGCGCTATTTATGCCAATGCCACATAACAAATGAATTAAACATCTTTATCTCCTTTTTTCAAATTTTTGTTATTATACCAAAGATTAATGAAAAAGTCAAATGTAAATTAAAAACAAGGCGTTTTGCGCTGCTTTTTAATGTTTTAGGTTTAAAAGTTTCTTTTCTTTCACCTTTGCATAAAGTAGGCTTGATGCGTGCGCTTGCTTGTCAATGTTAAGGACGATGCCGATGGCGCTCATAAAGACCACAAGCGAGGTCGAGCCGGCCGAAATGAATGGCAGTGGTAGCCCCGTTGGCGGGATACTGCCGGTAACGACGGCGACGTTGATTAAAAACTGCGCGGCGATAACGGTTGCGATGCCCGAAGCTAAAAGGCAGCCAAAACGGTCAGGCGCGCGCAAGGCGATTTTGACCGCGCGGACGATGATAAACAGATACACCAGCCCCACGCACATGCACCCGATAAACCCCAACTCTTCGCCGATGATTGAAAAGATAAAATCGCTTTCAGCAAAAGGCAAAAACAGATATTTTTGGCGCGAGTTGCCAAACCCCACGCCCGTAAACCCGCCGTTACCCAGCGAATACAGCGACTGCACCAGCTGAAAGCCCTCACCTTGTGCGCTGCTCCACGGGTCTAAAAACGCCACCATACGCCTAAGGCGATACGGCTCGGCGATAATCAAAAGCGGTACCAGCGCAAGCGCCGGAATCAAAAGAATAAGAAAGTGTTTTGCCGAAATTCCGCCAACAAAAAGCATTGTTATCATCGTTATGCCGATGCACATCGTTATGCTCATATTCGGCTCCATAATAACCAGGCCGCAGATGACCGCGCCCGCCGCGATGGTGGGGATAAGCCCCTTTACGCTTTTGACCTTGTCATAGTTTTTAGATAGCGACGCCGCCGCGAAAATAACGAACGCAAACTTGGCAATCTCGCTTGGCTGGATGGTAGTCACTCCCAGATTAAGCCAACGTCGCGCGCCATAGTTGCTAACGCCGATTACAGGCACAAACACAAGCGCCAAAAGCACTACCGAACCGCCCAACAGCCACCATTTGATTTTGGCCAAAAAATGATAGTCAACAAACGCCGTAGCCACGCACGCGCCAAGCCCCAAAAGCGCGCCGATAATTTGCTTTTTAACGAAAAAGTACTCGTTTTTATACGTAAGTTGCGCCGACACCGAACTGGCACTGTGCACCATAAAAACGCCGAACACGCACAGCCCCACCACCGCAATCAGCAGCAGCAAATCAAACCTGACGGCGTTTCGTTTTTGCTTTCGTTTCAAATTGACAAACCCAACCGCACGCACATGCTACTCCTTTAAATTTAAACTCAGTCATTCTTTTGTTTTGACAAATTCCCCAAAACCGCGCTTCGCTTGGTAGTTAAAAGTGAAGAGTGAAAAGTGAAAAGATATTGCCTGATTTATGTGTCATTGCGAAGGACGTAGTCCTGTGGCAATCCCATTGTTGATGAACTAATCAATCATTAACAGCGTAAGTCTCCGCCCCCTTGGGGGAGGATTGCTACGTAGTAGCGGAGGGGGTCTAAGTCCGCTTTTAAAGTTGATTTTATACCCCTCTGTTCCGCTACACCTCTACGGCTTGCGAAACACGACCCTCCCACAAGAATGCGGAGAGATTGCCACGTCGCAAATGCTCCTCGCAATGACAAATAGGACTTTATACCCCCTCTGTCTCGTGTCGCTTTACGCTCCACTGCGACCAGCCCTCCCCCAAGGGGGCGGAGGCCTACGCTGTTAGTGTTTAGTTCTTCCTCTAACAATGGGATTGCCACGTCACTTCGTTCCTCGCAATGACAGTGTGTATTTTGACGTTTTGGGAGACAGATTTACAACTCAAACAACACACTAATCAGGCCTAAAATCAAGGTGACGGTTGTGTACCAAACAACGATTTTCACCTCGCTTATGCCCTTTTTCTCAAAGTGGTGATGCAAAGGCGCCATCAAAAATACGCGTTTTTTGGTGCGTTTGTAGTGCGCCACTTGGATGATAACTGACACGCTTGACAAAACAAACATCAGGCCGATAATCGGGATGTAAAGCGAGTTGCGCGTAAAAATTGCAACGCACGCCGCCAGCCCGCCAAGAGCAAGCGACCCCGTGTCGCCCATAAAAATTCGCGCGGGGAATCCGTTAAACAGCAAAAAGCCCAAAAGCGCGCCAAAACCCACCGCACAGATAATTACGAGGTTTGTGTACTCGCCCGCTGCGGCCAAGTTTAGCCCCGCAAGCCGCACGCTTAGTTGCGCCACAATAACGCCGCCAAGGGTAACCAGATACGCCATCGTTGTGCCCGAGGCAAGGCCGTCAAGCCCGTCGGTAAGGTTGACGCTGTTAGTTGTGGCAAGAAAAATGAAAATAACGAACGGAATTATCCACGCGCCGATGTCGATTTGCACGCGCGTAAACGGAACGTACAGCACCCCGCCAACAAGGTCGCGCGATTTATAAACAAAAATCGCAACCGCCACCGCAACGATAAGTTGGCTGATGATTTTTTGATACGGCCGGAGTCCCAAGTTACGCTTGAATTTAAACTTGATAAAGTCGTCAAGAAAGCCAATCAGGCCATACGCAAAGGTCACAATCAAGGTCATAAGCCCAAGCGATTTTTCGCCGCGCAGAAACAAAAGCCCAACCGCGCAAATGGCAAAAATAAAGGCAATGCCGCCCATCGTTGGCGTGCCCGCTTTTGACGCGTGCATATCAACATAGTGCAAAATCGTCTGCTTGATTTTTTCTTTCTTTAAAACATAAATCAAAAAAGGAAGCAACACGGCCGACACTAAAAATGCAACAATAAGCGCTGTTATAAGCATTTTAACGTCTACCATATTCGCCTCCTATTTTTAAATAGTATGCGCGATTTTAGGTATTTACAACATTATTTCATAAATTTTTTTGACTTTTTTGCGGCCTAAAACCGCCGTATTTCGTAGCCTTAAAGGAAAATATTAATTACAACATTCGTTCGACGATTTCTTTGTCAGTATACGGTATTTTTTCGCCGTTTTTTTCAATAAACTGCTCGCTGCCCTTGCCCAAAACGGCCACAACGTCGCCTGCCCGCGCCAAAGATATTGCCTTTTCAATGGCACGTTCGCGGTCAACCTCGATTAAAAACTCGTCGTCTTTTGAAAGCCCCCAACAAATCTGCTCAATGATAGTTTTCGGGTTTTCATAGCGCGGGTTGTCGCTTGTAATTATTGTAAGGTCGCTGTTGTCAACCGCCGCACGCCCCATAAGCGGCCGCTTAGCGCAGTCTCGGTTTCCGCCGCAGCCAAACACCGCGATAACGCGCTTGTCTCCCGCCAGTTGCTTGCACGCGCGCAGGCAGTTTGTCATCCCGTCAGGCGTGTGGGCATAGTCAATAATAACATTAACGCCGTTTACCTTAACCTTGTTAAACCGCCCCTCAACTGGGCTAAACTCGCTTAGGCTTTGCTGCACGCTGCCCCTGGGGATGCCCAAAATCTCTGCAATTGTTATCGCGCCTAAACAGTTATACACGTTAAATTCGCCGTCAAGATTGATATCAAACGCGCGACGTTCGCCGGGGTAATCTACCTCAAAATGCTGGCCGTTTTCGGTTGGAACGATGTTGCCGCCGATAATGTCAGCAAACCCATCTACGCCAAAACTGACATTTGGGATAAGGCACTCGTCTTGCATTTTCTGCACGCGCGGGTCGTCGATATTAAACACGCCGACCTTGGCCTGGTGCCCAACAAAAAGGCGCGATTTGGCCTCGGCATACGTTTCCATATCGCCAAAAAAGTCAAGATGGTCTTGCGTGACGTTGGTTATAAGCGCCACGTCGGCCTGAATTGCGTCAAGTTTGTGCAGCGCCAGCGCGTGGGCAGACGCCTCCATACAAACGATGTCGCACCCCGCCTTTTTCATTTTATCAAGAAGCGAAAACAACTCTATCGGGTCAGGCGTTGTTAGGTTAGACAATATCCGCTCGCTGTCTATCTGGGTGCCGTTGGTGCCGATAAGTCCAACCTTTAAGCCCGCGTCCTCGAAAATCTTTTTTAGGATATGCGTGGTCGTTGTTTTGCCATTCGTGCCCGTAACCATCACCACCTTCATATCGCGCGCGGGGTCGCCATAAAAGTTTTTGGCCATAAACCCCATCGCCTCGCGTACGGATGGGACAATCACCTGGCTGACGTTTTCGGGCAGGTCAAGCGGCCGTTCACAAACCACCGCCACCGCCCCCTTTTTAACAGCAATTGGCGCGTAGTTATGCCCGTCTTTATGAAAGCCGTCTACGCAGAAAAACAAACCATCTTCTAAGTCTTCGTGAGTATTGTGTGCCAGCACGCGGACGTCTTTATCCTCGCCCAAAATCTTGGTGTGCTGCATAATAATGTCGCTTAGTTTCAATTTAAAACCTCCTTAATCCATAATAAGTAAAACCGTGTCGCCAAGAAAAACCATACTTCCGGGCGTGCCCAGTTGCGCCGTAACCACCTTTCCCTCGCCCGAGGTTAGATACCTTAACCCCATCGCCGTAATCTCGCTTGCGGCCTCGGTAAGCGTTTTGCCGATAAATGACGGCAGCGTTATGTTGGCTTCAAGTTCGCGACGCTCGGCTTCAAGGCGGTCGCTTGCCTCTGTCCCACGAATTTCAAAAATCTTTTCAAAAATCTCACGCGCAACAGGGGCGGCCACCACTCCGCCATAATACGCGCCTTTTGGCTCATCAACGGTAACTAATACAATATATTCAGGGTTAATTGCGGGCGTGAATCCAATAAACGACGCAACATACTTGCCCTGCGCAATCGCCCCGTTTTCATACTTTTGCGCCGTGCCCGTTTTGCCACCAATACTAAATCCTGGTACCTTGGCGCGCTTTCCGCCACCCGTGCTGACAACCTCTTCAAGCATAGTCGCGATGGTTTTTGACACTTCGGGCTTGATAACCTGCCTAAGCGAGGTCGGCGTTTTTGTGTACACCGTGTTGCCCGCGTTGTTGGTTATATTTTTAACGAAATACGGCTGCATAAGCGTCCCGCCGTTTACCACCGCACCAACCGCGTTAGTAAGCCCCAGCGGCGTCACCGCGATTGCTTGACCAAACCCCATACGATAAAGGTCGCCGTTTTTAACCATCGACTTTGGCATCGTTACGGCCTTACCCTCGCCGCCAATGTCAACGCCAAAGCCCGTAGTCAAGCCAAACCGCGTGCAATAGTCATAAAAGGTGTTAACGCCAAGTCGGCTGGCAAGTTCCATAAACACGCAGTTGCAGCTGTTAGACAGCCCCTGGTACATACTTTGCGACCCGTGCCCCGTGCGCCTGTGGCAATTAATTTTAACGCCGTCAACTATCCTGCACCCGCCGCAATAAAAATAGCTGTTTGCGCTTGCAAGCCCCTCGTTCATCGCCATCGCCGTTGTTAAAACCTTAAACGTTGACCCTGGCTCGTACGCGTCACTAACCGCCACGTTTTTGGCCATCTGCATAAGCGCGGATACGTCGTCACGCGGGATGTTATTAAGGTCAAACGACGGCTTGGTCGTCATCGCAACCACCTCGCCCGTCTGCGGGTTTAACACCACCGCCGTGGCCGCCTTCGCGCCGTTTGTTAGGTAGCAATTTTGCATAATTTCTTCAACGGCCTTTTGAATTTGAAAGTCAATGGTAAGGGTCAAATTAAGCCCGTCGATGGGGTCGATGTAATAGGTAGACGAGTTGTCAAGCGTTTTGCCCTTGATGTCGCTTTCAACAAGGCTGACGCCCGCCACCCCTTTAAGATACTTGTTATAAAACGCTTCAAGCCCCGTTTGACCATCGCCGTCGGCATTAACAAAACCTAGTACCTGGGTCAAAAGGTCGTCGTACGCGTAGTTGCGCGTGCTGGTTTGGCTGAAAAAAATTCCGTCGGCGTACTCGTTTAGAATGGACTGCATCTGCGCTTGACTGATGTTATTTGTGATGCGCACCTCGCTTAGGCCGCGCTTGGTTACTTTTTCGCGCAGTTTCTCGCGGTCAAGTTCGCAGACCCTTGCAAGGACGTTTACAACCGCGTCGGCGTCTTTGACGTCATTCGGGCGCACGTACACGTCATAGGTCGTCACACTGCTGGCTAAAACAACGCCGTTTCGGTCAGTAATGGTGCCACGAATGGCCTTGGTTGGCAAATCACGCAGCCACTGGCTCATCGCGCGCGCCTGCAAAGACTTCCCGCAAATAACTTGCAGGTAAAAAAGCCGCCCAACCAAAAGCGCCAAAAAAAAGATTACCAGCACAATTAGTGCAAGTAATCTCTTTCGTAAACTAAATGATGTGTATTTAACGTCCACACGGATTGCTCCTAATTAAATTAGAACAAACCGCTTAAAAACTCACAAAGCTTATCAAACCAGTTGGTTGGTGCCTCTACGTCAGTGGGCAAGGTGTATTCAGGCATATCGATGGTAAAGGTGTTGCTGCTGTTGCTGTCAACAAAATCGCTGCCAACTGAGTCACGGATATATTGGTCTGTTCCTAACTCATTATACTCAACCCTAAGGCTGTTTATGACGCGAGTTTGGCTTGCAACCTCGGCACGTTTTGACGCGATAAGCGCCGTCCCGCTTGAAATGCTGACCGCGTTATAGATAGCAAACGCGATTAGCAGCGCAACAACAACGCTATAAACGCTAAGCATAATTTTAAGCCTTGGGCTTAGTGCGCGTTTGGTTTGCGTTACGGGTTCGGCGGGCGCCGTGCGCGCGATTGTGTGCATCGGCTGTTTAACTGACACGAACTCTTGCTGCTCTTCGTGCGTTTGAGGCTCAGTGGTGCCCGTGTACTCTTTTTCTATCTCAAAGGCGGGCTCAGTTTCAGTTGTTGTGGTTGAAAAAGAATTTGTGTAACTTGGTGACGAAAATGAAGGCGAGCTGTAATCGTCTTCGTCATCAAAACTTTGTTGCACGTATGGATTAGTAAAGCTGTAAGTAGGCGTTTTTGTGCGCGTTGTTTGTGTTACCATTTCTTTCCCTCCTTTGGGCAACTTCACCCAAATTTATCTTACTGAAAAACTCAAATTGTTTTATCCGTTTTGTTTTATCTTGTATTTTTATCCTTTCTCATTTTGTTTTATTTTATCTTTTCAATAACGCGGAGTTTGGCGCAAGTGCTTCGTGAATTTTCCCGTTGTTCATCGCTGCTTGCGGTTATCGGCTTAGAGTTTATTAAGGTTACGCGTGCGTTTTCCCCTCCGCATACGCAAACCGGAAACTCGGGAGGACAAGTACAGTTTGTTGCAAGACTTTTAAAAGTCTGCTTAACAATTCTGTCTTCAAGGCTGTGAAAGGTCAAAATCGCAAGCCTTCCGCCAACTTTAAGCATATCAACCGCGTCTAAAATCGTTTGTTTGATAATGCTCAGTTCGCCGTTTACCTCTATTCGTATTGCTTGAAAGGTGCGCTGAACGTTGCTTGAACCATCATTGCCTTTATACCTAGGAACGGCCTTTAAGATGATTTCTTTCAGTTCTTGCGTGGTTTTGATTGGCTTGTCCTTTCGCGCAAGTTCGATATGGCGAGCAATCGTAGAGGCAAACCGCTCCTCGCCATAGTCACTTATGATTTGTTTAAGCTGTGCGGCGCTGTACGTGTTAACAACCACCTCAGCACTAAGCGCATTGTCTTGATTCATACGCATATCAAGGGGGCCGTCAAACCTGAATGAAAAGCCGCGTTCGGGGTTGTCTAGCTGATAGCTTGAAACCCCAAGGTCGATTAAAATCCCGTCAACCTCGCTTACGCCACGCGCCAAAAGTTCGCTTTTAAAGTTTGAAAAGTTGCTGTGGATAAGCGTGAACCGAGATTTATTAAATTGTTTTGTTAGTCGCGCGCTGCTGGCACTTAAAGCCTCAGCGTCTTGGTCAAACCCAAACAGATGTGAGTTTTGGGTGCGGGCTAAAATCTCGCTGCTGTGCCCCGCGCCGCCGATGGTCAGGTCAACGTAAACGCCGCCGTCTTTAAGGTTAAGGCCATTAAGGCACTCGTCAAGCATAACTGGTTTATGAGAAAATTCCATTAAACGCCCAGCCTTGCAAGTTCGGCAACTGCGTCGTCAAAATTGGCGCCAGCGCTGTAATCGTTCCAAACCTCTTCTGCCCAAATCTCAACGCGATTGCCAACGCCGATAAAAACTATCTTTTTATCAATTTTAGCAAACTCGCGCAACTCAGCAGGTATCAAAATTCGGCCTTGCCCGTCTTCTTCCGTCTCAAACGCCGAACCCATCAAAAGCCTAAGCGGCCTTTGCGCCTCAGCGTCAAACATCGAAAGCCCGCGCGCCTTGGCAATAATGTCTTCATCAAATATGGTCTTAGAAAAGGCGAACAGACAACCATTGTTGCCCTTGGTTACAACAAAACCCTCGCCCAACTCGGCTTTAAGCTTGGTTGGAACCCGCATACGCTTTTTTTCATCGATACTGTGTCTAAACGTCCCGATGAGCATACACTTACACCTCTCCTTTTTAATTTCACACATAGTATATCTAACCCTCATTTTAAAAGCAACCACTTTTGACCACTTTTTTAACAAAGTTACTAACAGCTGTTGAAAAGATTTTGCCCCCACCCGCCGTTTCGCTAGGTTTTTTCTAAGATTGCGCGCAATAAAAAATGGTGGTCACCCACCACTACTAAACAGATGTTTTGGACACCTTTACCCAAACGCCGCCAACACGCACCACCATATCTTTACACATTCACACCATATTGTACTACCACCCCGCCACGTCTTTACATAATCCACGCCACAAACGTCACCACGCCACGCTACACCATTCCAGCCAATCCGCGCGGCGGCAAGTGAAAAGTGAAGAGTGAAAAGTGAAAAGAAATTGCTGGGGATTATACAACCATCTTTCATAGTAACATTGTCTCTATATACTCCCCAACTCCGCCCCCACTCATATCCACGCAATACCACAATCCGCCACCTCGCGCCACGCCACGCTACACCATTCCAGCCAATCCGCGCGGCGGCAAGTGAAAAGTGAAGAGTGAAAAGTGAAAAGAAATTGCTGGGGATTATACAACCATCTTTCATAGTAACATTGTCTCTATATACTCCCCAACTCCGCCCCCACTCATATCCACGCAATACCACAATCCGCCACCTCGCGCCACGCCACGCTACACCATTCCAGCCAATCCGCGCGGCGGCAAGTGAAAAGTGAAGAGTGAAAAGAAATTGCTGTTGAATGCAGTTGTCATTGCGAGCAAACGAAGGCAATCCCATTGTTAGAGAAATAGCCCAATATTACCAGCGTTAGCCATCGCCCGGGGGCGGAGGCCGCGATTAAACTTTACACTTTCAACTTTAATTTCAAGCCGCATTTCAACTTTAAACTTTAAACTTTAAAAAAGCCACCTTAATAGAAAAGGATGGCTTGTAAATAATCGTATGTAAGTTTTATGCTAGTTTTTCGCCGAAGCATCTTCGCGTTCGGCTTGGTTTTTCAGTTTTTGTTGAAGGTATTTGATAAAGTCGGCGCTGATGCCGCGCTTGCGTTTTGCGTCGGCACTAGGTTGGGTACCCGCGCGATAGTGGTCTCCGTTTTTGGCAACCAGCTCAATCTCGCTTATAAAGTCGCAAAGATGGTCGCTATCTTTAAGGTATTTTTGGGTGTTTTTGCTAGACGACGCGAACTCTTGCACCTCGTCAAGGCAGTTATCCCAGTCCTCATTTTCAAGGATGCACGAAAACCTTGCGGCGTTGCCAATCGCGCGCTCGTCCGCCCCGTCATTTTGGGTAAGCATCGCAAGGCAATATTTAACGCCCATCTTAGGCGTGGCCGCAAACAATGCGTCATAAACCTTTTTTGCCCTGCCCGTGCCGCCAAACACACGATTTGCCACGCGTTCGTTAGACATAAAGGTTTGATAGTCTTCATACAACTGCGTGAACGTTTTTGGCACGCCGTGCTCGGTATACACCAGCCTAAGCGTTGGATATTTGTTAAGCACGTCTTCAAGGCGGCTGTCAAACTCATAGGTCTCGCGCGCGAACCCGCCTTTTAAAACCGACGCACTGTCATAGTTATTCAGCGCGTCAAGGTCGCCCCCAAGCGCTTCGGCCAGCTTAACAAGCCCCTGAACGCCCCACGTGTCAATGTCAATCAGTTTAAGGTTAGGCGACACCGAGGCAAGTTTTTCGATAATCTGGTCAAGCACGTGCGGCCTTTCTTTAAGAGCTTTAAGTAGACGCGTCAACTCAACGTCAAACGGGTCAATTATGTCAATTTCGGCCTTACTAGCGCGCGGAAGAAAGGTTTTGATGGCATCTTTTGCGCCCATAAAGCCAATCGCGTGCGCCTCTTTTTCCATCGCGAACGAGTCATGAAGGTACCGATAATGCTTTTGCCCCTCTTTTGAATATTCTCTAAGATAGCTGTCCTCACAAAGCCACTCTATGCTTGGGTCATACTTGCGCTCGGGCTGGTTACGATTTTCATAAACATACTTTTCAAACCGTTCGGTGCGGTTGTATTGACGAATGTGTTCAAGTTCGTGATAAATGGTGCGGCCGATGCTGCCAAGCCACTTGGCAAGTTCGCTGCGGTTGGTTATCGTGCGGTTGTAATAGCCGTCTGGCCCATCGCCGTCTATGTTAAACGCAACGGCCTCTTGCTGAACGCCATTTTGGTCTGGATACGAAATGGCCGTGGCAAGAACACGGTGGTCGGCATCACGCGTAACGATATTGACGTCAAGCCCCTGCTCGGCCGCAACAATCTTGGCGTACGTCAAAACAAACATACGCTTGTCAAAGTCAAAATTGTTAAACTTTAAAGACTCTTTGATTTTTTGTTTGAGTTTAGTTTTACACTTTTCGCGCAGTTCGGGGTCGGTTAAATCCAACTCCTCAACAAAACGATGACGCCTTACGGGCATCGAATCTTTAATGACGTCAAAACAAACGCCATTCTCATCATAATTATAATGAACTTTTTTTCGCACGTTTTCCATCTTTTACCATCAAATTAAATTTTGTTTTATTACGCCACTAAACTGGCGGATTAAATATATTAGTGCTATTTCACGTCGTCATAAATCAAAACGGGCGTGTGTCCCACTTGGTCAGTAGACGTCAGGTAATACTTGATGCCGTTTTTAACAAACACCTTGTCGCCACGGCCGTCTTTACCGTGAAGGTGCCCATACACCACCGCGTCCACCTTAAATTCTTCAAACAGGTCAGTAAACGCGCTGCTATCTCTTCGGCTGTTAAACGGAGGAAAGTGAAACATAACAATCACCCTGTCGCCGTCCGCGCGCTTTTTTTGGCAATCTTCAAGGGTCAGGCGCAGGCGGATAACCTCGCGGTCAAAAATCTTTTTGTCTTCATCGGTATACGGCTTGCCAACCTCTTTGCTTGCCCAGCCGCGCGTCCCGCAGATAACAACGTTTCCAATTTTAACGCTGTCATTTTGCAAGGCGATTACCGACGGCGGAAGGACGTCGCGCACCTTGCTTATCGACTGCCACCACAGTTCGTGGTTGCCCTTGATGATGATTTTTGTGCCCGCCAAAGACCCAAGATAATTCAAATCAACAATCGCGTCGTTAAGTTTAAGCGCCCAGCTTATGTCGCCCGCAACCAAAACCACGTCGTCATCAGCAACGCACGCGTTCCAGTTTTGGGTCAGTTTTGTTACATAGTCTGCCCAACCATCGCCAAAAATGTCCATCGGCTTATCACAACCAAACCCAAAATGCGGGTCAGACAGCGCCCAAATTTTCATACTCGCGCCCCTCCTTAATGTTTTCTTACCACATAATTATATCATATTTTAAGTTAGTTTTCAAGCGTCTTTATTAGCAAAACCTCGTTGCAAGTTGTGCTAACAAGTCTTACACACAGCGCCAAAAACGGATGAAGACAATATCTAAAACCTAGTGCAGATAGCATCCAAAAACGCTACTTTGCCTCATCAATTATTGCACACAAAAACGCCGCTAACAAACCTTGCCGTTTTACGCCAAAAAAACGCAAAATCGAGGTCAAATTTCAATTATTTGCCCAAAATTTGCGAAATTGAGGCCAAAACTGCGTTTTTTCCAACGCCCGTTTCAGCGCTTGTTACAATGATATTATCAACGCCAACTTTAAGGTCGCGCGCCAAAACCTGCTTACATTTTGGCAGTTCGCTTTTCTTAATTTTGTCAAGCTTAGTCGCAACGATGATAACAGGCACGTTAAAGTGCACCAGCCATTCTAGCATCTGTTTATCCTTTTCGCTTGGTGCGTGGCGGATGTCAACCAAAAGAATGACGGCCTTTAACTGCTCGCTTGTGTGAAGATACTCTTCAATCATCGCCGCCCACTTGTTTTGCTCGTCTGCGCTGGCCTTTGCATAGCCATAACCGGGCAAGTCAACAAGCATAAATTCGTTGTCCGCTTGAAACAAATTTATAAGCCTTGTGCGGCCGGGCGTCGCCGACGTTTTAGCAAGTTTTTTATTGCCAGCAAGCATATTTATAATGCTAGACTTGCCAACATTACTGCGCCCAACAATCGCAATTTCGGGCAATTTTTCGCTATCATTATACTGATTTATGTTTGAAAGCGATTTAACAAACTTAATATTTTTAATGTTCATTTTCTGCATTTTTCCTTACAAATTTTGAAATTTTGGCCATATTTTTACATTTTGATGGCCATTTTGCACTTTTTTATGTCGCCAATCAACGCCGCCGCACCGATGTTATACGCTCCATCAACGTCGCTTATAAGATAATCGCGCGTGCCTACGGTTGACTTAATTTCGTCGCGAATGCCTACGTTTCTTACAAGTGTGCCAAGATTAAATCTTGCAACGCACTCGCAAACAATGTCGCCAAGACCGCCTATGATTGAGTGCTCTTCCGTCGTCCAAACGATGCTAAACTTTTTAATAATTTTTGCAAGTTCTTCAAGGTTAATCGGTTTAAGTTGTGGCACGCTTACAACGGCCACGTCAATACCAAACGCGTGCTTACAAACGTCGCGCGCAATCATCGCCTCTTTAAGCATTTTGCCTGTTGACACTATCAAATAATCTTTGCCAGACGCAACCTTAGCAATTGGCTTGGCCGCAAAATCAATTTTAATTTTGTGCGGCTTAATTTTGCCATTAACCTCAACGTTTAAAACAACCTCGCTTTCAACCTCTTTTTTGTTAAGCCTTAGGTAGGCGGGCGTGTTTGAAGTAAGCATTTCGTTCATCGCAAGTTCGCACTCTTTTTTGGTTGCTGGATTAAACACGGTCATATTAGGCAGTGCGCGCATACACGCAATGTCTTCGGTGGCGTGATGCGTAAAACCAAGCGAGCCATATTCAAGCCCAGCGCCAACTGAAACGATTTTAACGTCCGCGTTGTTATAGCAAACCAGGTTGCGAATAAATTCAAGAACGCGCAAGGTGTCAAAATTGCCAATCGAATAGATAACAACCTTTTTGCCCGCCTTAGCAAGCCCCGCCGCAACGCTTATCATATTTTGTTCGGCGATGCCACAGTTGATAAACCTGTCAGGAAACTCGTCCATAAACGGTTCAAGCGCGCCCGAGCCCAAGTCGCCCGTCAGCAAAACCAGATTTTTATCTTCACGCGCCTTATTTACCAGCGCATTAACAAACGTCGTTCGCATTTTATCTTCCCCCTTCAATCTCGGCAATCACAGCATCTAGTTCGCTTGCGTCAACAAACTTCCCGTGATAGGCGTTGTTGTTTTCCATTCGCTTAACGCCCTTGCCCTTAACCGTGTTGGCGATGATAGCCAGCGGCTTGGCTTTTGGCATTTTTGAAAGCGCCAGTTTGATTTGTTTGTGGTTGTGGCCGTCAATGGTTATCGCCTCGCACCCAAAAGCGCGAAACTTGTTTTCAAGGTCGCCCATATCCAAAATGGTTTTAGACGCGCCCATACATTGCAGGTTGTTTTGGTCAACAATAAAGGTAAGGTTGTTAAGGTTATGCGCGCTTGCAAACATAACCGCCTCCCAAACCGACCCCTCGTTACACTCGCCGTTGCCAACAAGCGTAAACACTCGCGCGTCCGTCTTGTCCATCTTCGCGGCCAGCGCCAGCCCAACAGCAACGCCTACGCCCTGCCCAAGCGATCCGGTAGACAACTCAATTCCGCGGTTGTTTTTGCTTGACACGTGGCCTGAAAACTTACTGCCATTTTGGTAATACGTGCTAAGAAGTTCGTTTTTGTTTAAAACGCCAATCTCCGCCAGCGCCGCATAAACCGCCAGCCCCGCGTGCCCCTTGCTTAAAATAAATTTGTCATAAAACACGTCGCCTGTTTCACTTCGATTTTTTCTTAAAATATCGCCATACAAAACTGCGACGATATCAGCGATTGAAAGAATTGAGCCGATGTGCCCCGCGTGCGCCATACTTGTTGCGCGGACAGCGTCAATTCGTATATTTTTAGCCAGTTCAATTGTGTTCATACTTACACTCCTACACATACATTCTAACATAATTTTGCCCGTTTTCAAAACAATTTAAAAAAAGAAAATATCTTATATTAGCTAATTTGGGATAAAGTTTAAAGTTGAAAGTTTAAATGCGGCCGATTATTATTGTTTATTTGGCGCACTCGCGTAAATACATTTACCCCTCACCAACTCTTCACTGCGTTACGACCAGTGTTCGTTGTAAATATATTTACGCTTGCTGATGTCGTTATGATGGTTTGTTGTTTAGCATCATTATATAACGAAATCTACCCATACATTACCCAACTCCGCCCCCTTCAGGGGGCGGAGTTGGGGATAATATGTACAGATGATGCCGCTATAAATGGTAGTTGTAAATCGTCAGCAATTTACTTTTCACTCTTCACTCTTCACTTTTCACTTGCCAAGCGAAGTGCGGCTCTGTTATTGCGCGGCGGCTACTCGGTCGGCGGAGTTATTTAGTGGCATTTTGGCGTTTGTTTCAGCGGTTTCGTTGGTGCCATGATAAAAGTACTCTGCCTCAACCGCGTTCTCGTCCGTCTTGCTAGCGTGGATAACAATCTTTTTGATGCTTGGGTCGCTTGGCACTTTATACATAAGCGGAAGCATCGCGTCTTCCATTATCGACCTAAGCCCGCGCGCGCCCGTGTTAAGTTTGATGGCCTTGCGCGCAAACACCGCGATGGCGTCTGGCGTAAATTCAAGGTCAACGTTATCAAGCCCAAACATTTTTTCATACTGCTTGGTTAGGCAGTTGCGTGGCTCGGTCAGTATCTGTTTAAGCGCGATTTCGTTAAGGCTGTCAAGCGTAACCATAACTGGTATTCGCCCGATAAATTCTGGGATAAGGCCAAATTTTATAAGGTCGTGCGGCTCAACTTGCTTTAAAATCTCGCTGCTTTCAATCTCTTTTTTGGTCTGCACTTTTCCGCCAAACCCAAGGCCAGACGAATTGACGCGCTTTTCAATAATCTTATCAAGCCCAACAAACGCGCCGCCGCAGATAAACAAAATGTTGGTCGTGTCTATCTGCATACACTCTTGGTTTGGGTGCTTCCTGCCGCCCTGCGGAGGAACGTTCGCCACCGTGCCCTCTAAGATTTTAAGCAGGCCTTGTTGCACGCCCTCGCCCGACACGTCTCGCGTTATCGACACGTTTTCGCTTTTGCGCGCAATCTTGTCAATTTCGTCAACATAGATGATGCCGCGTTCTGCCCGCGAAATGTCATAGTCGGCCGCTTGGATAAGTTTTAAAAGGATGTTTTCAACATCGTCGCCAACGTACCCCGCCTCAGTAAGCGTGGTTGCGTCGGCCGTAGCGAATGGCACGTCTAAGATTTTTGCAAGCGTACGCGCGATAAGCGTTTTGCCACAGCCCGTTGGCCCAAGCATCAAAACGTTGCTTTTTTCAAGTTCAACATCGTCAAGTTTAGCCTTGCTGCCCTTGTTTTTGATAGCAAAATTAATGCGCTTATAGTGGTTATATACGCTTACAGCCAGCACCTTTTTCGCCTCGTCTTGGCCGATGATGTATTTATCCAAAACCGCCTTAATCTCTTGTGGCTTAGGCAATTCAAGTTCTTTTTCTTTGTTGCGATTTTTCTCTTCGGCCTTTAAAATAGCCTTGCAAATCTCAACGCAGTCTTCACAAATCGTCACCGTGCCATTCGGGTTTTCAATCATTCGATTGACCTCGGCGCGGCTTCGGCCACAAAACGAGCACGTGTCATTTTTTAGGTTCGGGTTGTTATTGTCCATCAGGTCTCCTTTAAAAAATATTTGGTAAATGAATTATTTACCAAATATTGGTTGCGATACACTTTTCGCGGTTTTTGTCTTGACGCAACATCGCGCGGTTAAACATAATTTTACGCAAGGGTTGCACCAGTTTAACTTTTAATGCGCGACTTTTTGCGTACTAATTAAATCGCACTGCAAAACAATTGCGTACTAAATCGTACTACGCCACTATTTGCGCTTGTCATAAATCTTGTCAATAAGGCCGTATTTTAACGCCTCATTTGCTGACATAAAGTTGTCGCGGTCAGTATCTTTTTCAATCGTAGCAAGGTCTTGCCCGCAGTTATCGGCCAAAATCTTGTTAAGTTTTTTCTTGGTTTTTAAGATGTGCTCGGCGTGAATAGCAATATCGCTAGCCTGACCTTGCGCACCGCCAAGTGGCTGGTGAATCATAATCTCGCTGTTAGGAAGCGCGCACCTTTTGCCCTTAGCGCCGCTTGAAAGCAGCACCGCCGCCATACTAGCCGCCATACCAACGCAAATCGTGCACACGTCACACTTGATATAGTTCATCGTGTCAAAAATGGCCATACCCGCCACCACGCTGCCGCCAGGGCTGTTGATATACATCATAATGTCTTTATCGGGGTCTTTGCCTTCAAGGTAAATAAGTTGCGCAACAAGCAGGTTGGCCGTTGCGTCAGTTATCTCGTCTGACAAAAACACAATACGGTCTTCAAGCAGCCTTGAATAAATGTCATACGACCTCTCGCCGCGATTGGTTTGCTCTATGACCATAGGAACTAAAACGTTCTTTTCCATAAAATCTCCTTATTTTTTGGTAGACGCCGCATAGGCCGCCACCGACGTTTGCAATACTTAATAAGCCACCACTATTTGCGCGTTAGCCTTTTAGTTAGCGCCGCACTTAATCAGTCGCCAAACGCGCAAGCCGATTACGTTGCCGCACTTATTCAATAGTGTTTAACTCTTTAAGTTTTGCCATCAATTTCTCAGTTAAAACATTGTTGCGGATAAATTCTTCTTGATTACCCTGCATTGTGTTTTTAACTTCTTCAACCGACCTGTGCATATGGTCAGCGATTTCTTTAACCTTAGCGTCAAACTCTTTGTCAGTCACCTTAATCTTTTCAGCCTTAACAATCTCTTGCAAGGTAAGTTGAGTTTTTACTGACTTCTCAGCTTCCTGCTCGCGTGACTTTTTATAGTCTTCAAGCGTGGTGTTGGTGTATTTAAGATAATCTTCAAACCTTAAACCTTGATAAGCCAAGCGTTGACGGATGTCTTCAACAAAATTTTCAACTTGGTTGTTAATCATACACTCAGGGATTTTAACCTTGGTTTGGTCAACAATTTTATCGATAAGCTTGTTTTCAGCGTCCGCTTCGGCCTGTTTTTCTTTGCTTTCTTGCTTTTTCTTTTTGATGTCTGCTTTAAGTTCAGCAAGAGTGTTAAACTCGCTTACGTCTTTTGCAAAATCGTCATTGATTTCAGGCATTTGTTTTTCGCGGATGCCCAAAAGTTTAACGTGGAAAACAGCAGGCTTGCCTTTAAGCCCCTCAGCGTGATAGTTTTCAGGGAAAGTCACGTTAATGTCTTTCTCTTCGCCGATTTTCATACCAACCATTTGGTCTTCAAACCCGTCAATAAATGAGTGGCTGCCAAGTTCAAGTTCTTGGTCCTTCGCGGTGCCGCCCTCAAAAACAACGCCGTCTGCGCTGCCTGAATAGTCAAGGTTGATAAGGTCGCCAAGTTTTGCCTCGCGGTCAGTCACCTCAACAAAACGCGCTTGTTTTTCACGCAAAGCGTCAAGCTCAGCGTTAACCTCAGCCGCGCTTACCGTTGATTTAGCTTTTTTGATAACAATGCCCTTGTATTCGCCGATGGTTACCTCAGGATAAACCGTGATTTTAGCAACAAAAACAACGCCCTTGTCATCAATCGATTTGATGCTTACGTCAGGATAGTCAACCGGGAAGATTTTCTTCTCTTTGTCAAGCATTTGGCCGTAATAGATTGGGCAGCAATCATTAAAAGCATCTTCATAGAAAAGATATTCGCCATAAGTTTGCTCTAACACTTTTCTTGGAACTTTGCCTTGCCTGAACCCCTCTTTTTTGTATTTGCCTTTATTTTTTTGATAGGCTTTTTCAACCTCTTGTTCCCACTCTTTTGCGTCAAGAGTGAATTCAACTTCGATAGTATTTTCCTTTCTTTCTCCAACTTTGTATTTCATAAATTTCTCCTTTAATGCTTACGCAATCATTATTTTACACCAAACCCCAAAGATAGTCAAGGTTTAGCGCACGTTGTTTTTAAAATAAAACCAAGCAAACAAACGAAAACAGACAGAATACCGCACAAAGCGACACCTTAACAAGCCCCGTAACAATCTGCTTTTTAAGCGCGGCCTCGCTTTGGTCGTCGTCAATCGCGTTGTCAGCGGTGTTACCAAGCTTAGTATTGTTTATATTATTATTTGCAAACTCTTTTGCGCTACTTTCGCCAGTACCTACTGCGGTTCCGTTTTCGGCGTTCACTGCGGCGTTCGTATTATCAGTTTCATCAGCTTCAATCGTTTGGGCGGCGTTTGTTTCGCCATTTTCCGCTTTTGTATCGGCGCTGTCAGTTGGGTTGCCCGACGTTTTTGGCGCTGACAAAACCGTTTTTAAGGCCTTATACTTGCCACTAAGGTAGATGCAGCCGTTAATCGTCATCAGCCCGAACGCGATAACATACAACACCAGCGCGCAAATTAAAAGCGTTTCAAGCCCCGAAAATTCAAACGCAAGCGCCAAAATCGTTGCAACCATAAACGCCACGAATTGGCTTATCGTCAGCGCGTTTTCAATCTTGTTTTTCATATCAGTTCTCCTTTATTGGTTTGTTTTCAAACTTAACTTTAAGCTTTTTTAAAACGGCCTTAAAATAGTCCGGCAGGTCGCAACTAAACGTCATCCTTTCGCCCGTTACGGGGTGCGTAAGTTCAAGTTCTTTTGCGTGCAACAATTGGCCGCCTAATTTAAATTTTTGGTTAGCATAGCCATAAACGGGGTCGCCAACAATCGGGTGCCCAAGCGCCTTGGTGTGGACGCGGATTTGGTGCGTGCGGCCGGTTTTAAGCTGAAAATCAACAAGCGTAAAGCCGTCATAAATCGTGTTTACGCGATAGTGCGTCTCGGCGTATTTGCCCTCAGGGTCAACCGCCATCTTTTTATAGTCTTTCTTGTCACGCGCGAGAGGCAAAACCACGTCACCTTCAAGCGTTTTAAACTCGCCCTCACAAAGCGCAACATAGCGCCGAAAACACGTGTGAGCGGCGATTTGACGCGCCAAATTCTCGTGCGCGGCGTTAGTTTTTGCAACCACTATTAGGCCAGACGTGTCTTTGTCTATCCTGTGAACAATGCCCGGCCGTATCGCCCCGCCAACGCTGCTAACCTGTTTAAAATGAAACAAAAGCGCGTTAACAAGCGTGTGGTTTGGGTTGCCAATCGCGGGGTGAACCACCATCCCCTGCGGCTTGTTGATAACCGCCAAAAACTCGTCTTCATACACGATGTTAAGCGGGATGTTTTCGGGCTCGATGTCCGTTATCTCGGGCGCGGCGATAAGGTCAAGCGTGATGGTTGCGCCGTTTTTGATAAGCGCGCCAGCCTTGGCCTTTTTGCCCTCAACCAAAACGCGGCCGTCGTCAATTTGGTGCTTGATTTGAGAGCGCGTCCAGTCTTCAAGCGCGTCCGTTAAAAATTTATCTAGGCGCACTTTTTCGGCGGTTTTTGCAACCAAAATCTGCTTTAAGTCTTGCATTACGTCTTCTCCTTTGGTGTGCGCCTGCCCTTGCGTTCAACCTCTAACTCGCCTTTGTTTGTTTCAGGTTGATTATTACTTTTGCTAGTTTTGGGTTGTTTTTTGCTTTTTTTGGCATTTTTGTTGGATGGCGCCGCAGGTTCGTTGCCTTCATTCCCAGCCTCTTTATCGTCCTTTTTGTGCTTTTTGCAAAACAAAAGATAAACGGCCAAAAGCGCAACGCTTACGCAGATAAAAGCGTCGGCAAAGTTAAAAATCGCGAAATTGATTGATTTAAAATAGATAAAATCGCGCACGCCGCCCAGAATGATGCGGTCAATAACATTGCCGATAATTCCGCCCGCCATAAGCCCAAGCGTCACGCCAAGAAAGGGCGAATCCCCCAGTATTTTTGAAATAAGGCAATAGATAAGCCCCGCGATAACGGGTATCGACAGGATTATAAAAAACCACCTCGCGCCGCCAAAAAGGCCAAACGCCGCGCCGTCATTAAACGTGCTTTGAACCCACAAAAAGTCGCCCAGCACGCTGAATGCTGAGCCATAAAGCCAAAGTTTGGTCAGTTGGTCGATAACAACGCTTGCAACGGCGGCGATGACTGCATAGATTATCACGCGTCTTCTCCTTTCAAATTAAGGTCGTTTTGAAGAAAGTTTTTAAAGGCTTTAAGCGAGTCAACATTGGTATAAAGCCCGTCAAAATTAATATATGCGTGCATGGCGCGCAACTCTTTTTTGGGGTAAAATTTGGTCTTTACGGTAACGCCCGCCTCTTCAAGTTTTTTTGAGAACGCCAGCGACTGAGACTTGTGCAACTTGTCTATCTCACCGCTTGCCAAAAACACAGGCGGAAGCCCCGCGCAGTCACTTTTCATCGGCGAATACCTTTCAAGTTCACAAAGATTGTCTTTCCCGCCACTCACGCACGCGTCAACATACGTTTCAATATGCGGAAAGCCCGATTTTTTAACCGTTTCAAGGTCATAAACGCCATAAAACAGCCCAAGGCCTTTAAGCCTATCAAACGCCTCAGGGTCACTATTTTTCAGGTCAAGCGCCAGTTCGGCCGATATGTGCGCCCCCGCCGAGTCGCCACAAAACACGATGTTAGACGTGTCTGCCCCAAACGAGTCGCCCGTCCTTGAAACGTAGTCAAACGCCGCGTGTGCGTCCGCTAAAATGTCGCCAAGTTTGGCTTTCGGCGCCAAGCGATAGTTGCACGTAAAAACAATAAAACCCATCTTAGCAAGCCTGCGCGACAGCGTCACGTACACCGTTTTTGAATAGCACGCCCACCCGCCACCGTGATACCAAATGATGGTTGGATAGGTTTTTTTGCGCTTTTCGGGCTTGTTGTAAATGCAGTTTGCGTCGGCCGGAAAGTGTACATCAAGGCGCTGGCTAAGCGTCCCGTTTTGAACGTAATTTAGCCCCTTTTTGGTTTTAACGCCCGGAATGTGTTTATGAAAATTATACACCACGCTGCCAAGCATAGTGCCAAGTCCACTTGTAAATTTAATTCGGTAGATTTTCAAACTCATTACGGCTATTATACAATTATTTTGCCAAATTGCCAACTATTTAAAAATACTTTTCTTAATTTGAAAAAATTTCTAAGTATTTTTGTTAAATTGTTGACACGGCGCGCGCGTGACGCTAAAATATAATCCCATGGAAAATTATTTAGATTGTTTAGAAGAAATATATAAGCACTATCCGCTTAGCGAAAGTGACGCGGCCGAACTTGGTCGCTTTGAGAGAAAGGTTTTAAGGCGCTTAAAAGGCGAGCTGAAACTTTATGGCTATATGCCAACTTTAAGTTTTGTAAGCAAAAATGGCAACACGCTTGGGCATCTTGCTGCCCTTTGCGGGTTTGATTCGATTGCCAACCTAATCATCAACCGCCCCGAGGCCTGCCTTATTAACAACTGTAACGTAACGATGGCGCACATTTACGTCAATCAGGGCAATGAAAAAATGGCCATCAAATGCCTTAAAAACAAAGACCTTGCCTCGGTTAAGGCGGACGGAAAAACGTTTGTTGAGCTAGCAATGACCAAATCTGGGTTTAACTCGCTTTTGAATTTGGCGTGCGATGATGAAGACATTTTGCGTACCCAAAACCAATACCACGAGCATCTTGGTTTTGCAGCCTTACGCACGGGGCGCACTCGCCTTGCGGTCAAAATCGTTGAAAATCACCCCGAGGTCGCCAAACTTAAAAATATCGATGGCGACACGATGGGTCACATCGCCTATGACGAGTTAAATCTGCCCGTTTTGCGCGCGGTTCTTTCTAATCGCAACCTTAGGCGCATTCAAAACCGAAGCAAGCAATCGGTTATGCACCTTGTTTGTATGACGTCAAAAACCCAAAGGCTTATATCGCCCGAGGTTGCCAAAGACGCCCCCGCCATGACCAAGCAAGACTGTTTTGGCAACACGCCCGCGCACTATCTTGTTTCAAGCAACAATATCGCGCTTTCAAACGCCGCCATCAAACTCAAAAACGCCTGCCAGATAGAAAACAAAAACGGCGATACTCTTCTTGACATCGCCCGCGCCAACGGCACCCTCCTCTCCATCGCCAACTTCCCCCCAGAGCCCGAGAGATAGAAAAGTTGAAAGTTTGAATGTGGCCTTTTATTAAAGTTGAAAGTGTAAAGTTTAAAGTTTAAATATTGATTTTTATTTTTCAGCAATTTATAAAAAATACTCTATGTTAGTTGATATAAATTAACATAGAGTTTTTTTGTTATATTTAGCGTATCGTCAATATGGCCGCCACCAAACAATGAACCAACGGGTTAATCAATTTGCAGGTCTTCGCTTTCAAAAAGCGGGCTGTTAAAGAACTCCGCCGCCGTCACCCCAAGCGTACGAATTATTAAAACCAGCGTTTTAACATTGCAACTCTCACGGCGCGCGTTCACGATGTCCATCATTGTTGCGTGAGGAATGCAGGCGTTCTTTTCAAGTCGATACATAGTTATGTTTTTGTCTTTCAAAATCTCTTTAATTCTTATCGAAATCGCTTCACTTACCTTCATAATAACTCCTACACTCAAATTTTATCACCAAGTCGCAAAATATTAAGTATGCATTTGCGACACTGCGTTTATGCGGTCAAACTCGCCTTTTTATTTATACAAAACAAATTTTATTTATATATAAAAAAACATATCCTAAAATATTTTAGAATATGTTGTAAAAAGATTTTATGCTGCTGATTTGGCTGATGCGCATATATTCCGCTTTGGATAAGTTGTGTTTAAACTCCGCCGCGGGCGTAGGTGCGGCCGTCAACGTTTGCGATGATTTCCTCTTGGTTTTCATAGCATTCAAGGATGTATCTGCGCAGGCAGCGATAATAATAGGCCAGTTCTTTCTCGGTTTTTGCGCTGTCGATAAGGCGGATAAAGCCCGAAATGCGGTTAAACTGAGAACTGTATTGCTGCTCAGGATGCATTGCGTGCTCGCGCTTTACGTTAAGCAACACGGTGTTTTTGATGAACTTGGTTTCAGACAGCCTGATGTCGCGGCTGTAATGCCTTATAAACGGGTCGACACACGAATTGATGATGTACTCTTGCTCGCTTACGGGCTCAACAAATTCAGGAAAATAGTTGTGTTTCACGCTTGGGATGGTGCGGATAATATCCATCGCGGCCAGCGCGTTTGGCGCCCAAACATAAAAATGGTTGTTGACGTGTTCGCCACTGCCCCAGTGACCAACTTCAATAGACCCGCGAAAATACCCCATACAAACCCCCTTAAATCGTTTTGTATAAGGATTATACCATACAACCACCCCGCCGTCAATACCAAAATTAAAGTGAAGAGTGAAAAGTTAAAAGTGAAAAGAAATTGCTGGGGATTTACAACTATCGCTTGTAGCAACATAATCTTATTATATTATTTCCAACTCCGCCCCCTTTAGGGGGAGGGTCGTTGAGTGAAGCGTTAAGCGTAACGAGACAGAGGGGTTAATAAGGCAACTTGAAAAAAGAAAATACTCTACGTAAGTCAATATTGATAAACATAGAATATTTTTTTATTATGGTATTGTTTTGTCATTACGAGGAGGCGAAGCCGACGTGGTAATCTCATCCGCTTTATAATACCCTCGTTTTTTCTGCGGACTGATTAACCCCTCCGTCTTGTGTCGCTCTACGCTCCCCTGCGACCACCCTCCCCCTGAAGGGGGCGGAGTTGGGGATTGTATAGGTAAATTATAACATTTAGAGTAACAATTGTAATCTCATCCGCTTTATATCCCACGCGGCAGCGAGTTTATATCTTCACCCTGCTGC
The DNA here is from genome assembly GCA_963602035.1 of Acutalibacteraceae bacterium. Classification (GTDB taxonomy): domain Bacteria; phylum Bacillota; class Clostridia; order Christensenellales; family UBA1242; genus UMGS2070. The sequence goes on from CAVCHC010000011.1 coordinate 26,131, forward strand.
CCTCGGCCTCGGCGATAATCTCTTCTTGGTTTTCAAAATTTGAAATCAAATAGTCATTTATGGCCTTGGTGCACTGTGCACGCTCGTCATCAGTTTCAAGCGAGTCGTAAACGCCAAACATATTGTGCAGATTTTCAACAATCGGCGAACGCGGCTCGTCTTTATTGTATTTGCGTTCATTCGCAACATTTCTAAGTATTACCCCGCGAATGTAGCTAAGTTTATGCGGCACCAACTCGCGGTCATAGTGCCTAACAATTGGCTGAATGCACGAGTTGATAACGTACTCCGTCTCGCTGACCCGCATAACAGTGCGTGGCAAAAGCCCGTGCTTAACCGACGGCAACTTTCTTATTTTATCCATCGCCGACAACGCGTCGTGCGCCTGAATATAAAGCGAGTTCGTGACTTTTCTGCCCGTACCCCAATGCCCAACATTAACAATTCCTTTAAAATATCCCATTTTTACCTCTCCATATCTGTGTTCTGCGCCGCTGGTTGCACGTTTGGCACAACTGGCGTCGGCTGCGCTACACCCTGCATTGCTGGTGCCGCCGCTACTGGTACTGTCGGCGTTACAACCGGCTCTACCATAGGGGTCACCGTTGACTCAACCGTAGGCGCTACCGGCGTTACAACCGGTTCTACCGTAGGTGCCACTGTTGGCTCAACCGTAGGCGTTGCCGTTGGTGCAGCTGGCTCCATCGCTCGTGTCGCCGCCGCTAATTCTTCCATTGAAATAGGCGCAACGCTCGCCACTTCTTCTGGCGTTACTGGCGCAACACTTGCAGGCTCCACCGATGTTACTGGCATAACATTTGCCATATCTTCTGGTGCTGCTGGCGTTACGCTTGCGGCGTCGTGCGCGTTTTCATTTGCGTAAAGATTAGCATCAACTGTATCTTCTTCGGGGCTGTTTACCTCAAACTCCCTTATATCTTTGCCCAAATTGCCATATTCTTGCAGCTTTTCGATTTGTTCGATAAGCGAATCGCGCGTTAAAGCGTCTCGCGCCTCGGGCTTATTTGCACCACTTTTGAGCGCCTCAACCAGGCGGTCTAGCTGCTCTGGCGACTTGTTTTCAAGTTTATTTGCAATAATGTCGGCGATTGTTTGCATATCTTCGGGGCCGCCACCAACGATTTTACCTTCGTCATCAAGTTGCCAGCCGAAACGCTGCGCCATGTCAGTAAGGTCCTGTCGCTCTCTTTCGCTGTTGGCCATCGCGTCATTGTATCCATTAACGCCGTTATTAAACGCGGCAATGGCCTGCTGGTATTCGGCCGACTCGGGCGACTTGCCCATATTCGTCATAAGTTCGCCAAGCCTTTCCCGCGCGGAGATGTAGCCCATACCGTTGGCCTCTTTCTCAATCAAAAAGTCGTCGTGAAGATAGTTATACAACCTGTTAATCGCAGGGCTGCTTACAATCGACATCTCTATCTCTCTTTCGGCCTGCCCAAGGTCAGACACTTGCTGCCTTTGACCGCCATTTTTCCAAACGTCGGGGAACTGCATACCGTGCTCAATCTCGTGGCCGTTAAGATAAAGCGAGTGCCCGATGCGGTTCATGATAAGGTCGTTTTGCTCATCAAGCTGCTGGCGCGTCAGGTCAGTATGTATCTTGTCGCTGTTAAGCGCGTTAGACAAAAAGTACGCGTCACGATTGAACGGCGTGTTGGTTTGGTCGGCCGCGCTGTTAAATGTTATCTTGTTAGTGAGAGGGCTGTACGTCGCAACAAAATCATCGCTTGGTGCCAGCCCAACGGTAAGGCTGGGGTTGCCACGCTCAGCTGCCTCCACTCTCGCCATACCCATTTGCAGGCTCTCCGCTATGGCAAGCGCATTTTCAGGGTTCGCACAGCGCCACCCGCGCTCTATCCCCTCAACATACTTGTCCAAAATCGTGTTCTTTAAATCTTCAAGCGCCGCCGGGTCACTTAAATCCACCGCATTAAGTTTGTCAATATATTCTTGCGAAATATGCTTCATTTTAAACTCCTAATCGCCGCACAACTGTAAATTTGTCAAGTCAACATTGTACTTTTATCACGTCAACCACCGCACAATTATAAATTTACCACGTCGCCAATTTTTGCACCCTTTTGTTACGCAGCCCCGCGCACGTTTCTAATTTTATCTTAGATACGCCCGCGCCGCATTATCTAATTTTATCATACACTAAGCACACCCAAAAGTCAATCAAAAACACCGCCCCGTATTTATCTCAATACGCAAATGGTAAACTTTTAAATACCGAATTTGAGGCATTAAAAAGGCCACCCTAAAATATAGGATGGCTTATAAACAATCGCCTGCAAATTCGAATAAAAAAAAGTAAATTAATGAACAGCCAATTGAACTGCAAAAAATTGAATTAGCAAACAGCCAAAATGTTAAGGGTATGTAAACAACATTGCCAAAAAGTGTAAAGGCAACAAAAAAGAGAGGCGAACCTCTCTTAATTGAATACGGCAACGTCCTACTCTTCCAGCCAGTCACCCGACCAGTACCATCGGCCCTGAGGAGCTTAACTTCTGTGTTCGGGATGAGAACAGGTGGGACCTCCTCGGCAATATCACCGTAATGGTATATTAACGCATTGCTGCGGATAATATCAACATTATGATTATAACAAATATTAAGTTATTTGTCAACATATTTTCGCACATTGGCAACTGCATATCGACTAAATTAGAGAATATCTTGTTAAAGCATTTGGCTTTTATACAACTAAATTGATTTGTAATCACATTTCTGTGATCAAGCCCTCGACCTATTAGTATCGGTCAGCTACATGCATTACTGCACTTCCACCTCCGACCTATCAACCTTGTTGTCTACAAGGGGTCTTACTATCTTATGATATGAGATATCTTATCTTGAGGCAAGTTTCACGCTTATATGCTTTCAGCGTTTATCTTTCCCGTACTTCGCTACCCAGCTATGCCACTGGCGTGACAACTGATGCACAATAGGTACGTCCACTCTGGTCCTTGCGTACTAGGAGCAGATCCTCTCAAATATCTTACGCCCACGATGGATAGGGACCGAACTGTCTCACGACGTTCTGAACCCAGCTCGCGTGCCATTTTAATCGGCGAACAGCCGAACCCTTGGGACCAACTACAGCCCCAGGATATGACGAGCCGACATCGAGGTGCCAAACCCCACCGTCGCTGTGAACGCTTGGGTGGGATCAGCCTGTTATCCCCGAGGTAACTTTTATCCGATAAGTGACGGCAATTCCATTATCTACCGCCAGATCACTAAGCCCTACTTTCGTATCTGCTCGACTTGTAAGTCTCGCAGTCAAGCTCCCTTATGCCTTTATACTCTGCGAATGGTTTCCAACCATTCTGAGGGAACCTTTGGACGCCTCCGTTACTCTTTAGGAGGCGACCGCCCCAGTCAAACTGCCCGCCTGACACTGTCCGACACCCGGATCACGGCATGTCGTTAGAATCCCAGAAACAAAAGGGTGGTATCCCAAGGTTGGCTCCACGAAAGCTGACGCTCTCGCTTCAAAGCCTCCCACCTATCCTGTACATCTATTTCCAGAATCCAATATCAGGTTACAGTAAAGCTCTACGGGGTCTTTCCGTCCAGTCGCGGGTAATACGCATCTTCACGTATACTACAATTTCGCCGGGCCCCCTGTTGAGACAGTGCCCAAGTCGTTACGCCATTCATGCGGGTCGGAACTTACCCGACAAGGAATTTCGCTACCTTAGGACCGTTAT
>CAVCHC010000012.1:0-27809 GCA_963602035.1 Acutalibacteraceae bacterium
AAATCGTAATGGAGCAGGTATGGTTGAAACTTTAACAGAACTTAAAATAGAAAAAAATGATGACGCGCCTTGTGACGTTGCTTGTTTTGTTTTGCTTACTGACAATAAAAATTTTAACACGGGCACGCCGTCTTACGCGCTTGACTTGCTTGGCAAGCCGACTTATGAGTGGGTAACGCGGGTTTGCCCAACGCGTGCGGTTACGATTGAGTGTGACGAAACGGCCGACGTTTTAAAAACCATTAAGCCGTATCTACGCGATAAAGAATACACGCTTTGTTTGTTTGGCGACACGCCGCTTTTGACGCGCGCGCAGATTTCAAAAATTTTAGATTTTGTTGTCTCTCGTGAGTTAAATGTTTGCAAACTGTCACGCGGGTATGTTTTTAAAACTGACTACATCAGGCGCGTTGACGAGATTTTTGCGCCACAGACCTATTATTTTAACGAAGAGGAGTTTGCCTGCGCGCACAACCTTAGCGAGTTTGGCGACATTCGTGCTAAACTTTTAGAGCGTATTGTTAAATTTCATCAGTCGCGCGGGGTTCAGTTTGTTGACGAAAAGCGCACGTATATTGAAAGTGACGTGACTATTGCGGGCGGCGTAACCATTGAGCCAGACGCGTTTTTAGCAGGGCAGACACATATCGGCCGCGGCGCGAAGATAATGGCGGGGGCAAAGATTGTGTCAAGCCAGATTGGCGACAATGTTACCCTTGGGCGCGCGATAGTTACTGACAGCGTTATCAAAAATGACGCTGTGGTAGGCGACGAGTGCGTTATAAAAGATGCGTCTTTTGTTGGCGCGGGCTGCGTGGTTGGCGACAGGGTGACCCTTGTTGACGCCAGCCTTTCACAAAACGTAAATATTGGGGCAAGTTCAACGCTAACTCATGCGCGAATTTATCGTGACGTTACGCTTGGCGTGGGTTGCGTTATTGCGGGCAAGCCTGAAAGTGGCATAAGCCGAGTTTTAACGGGCGCCCAAGTTGGCGACGCGGTTACTATTTTTGACGGCGTTGCGGTTACTGAAAAGGCGCAGATTGCATCAGGCGCTAAATTAGAGATAAAAAAGGATTAAATATGAAACTTATTTTAGGACTTGGAAATATTGGCAAAACCTATGACGACACCTACCATAACGTGGGTTTTTTGGTGGCGGAAAGGGTAGCGAAAAAACTTAATACATGGTTTAAAACCAAAGAGTGCGAAAGCGACGTTGCGATGACCTATATCGCGGGCGAAAAAATTCTTATCGCAAAACCTCGCACGTATATGAACGCAAGCGGGTTGGCGTTAAAGGCCTTTTTGGGCAAGTATCCCGAGCTTCATCTTGACCGCGATGTTATCGTTGTTTATGACGACATTGACCTTGCGCCCGGCACCATTAAGATTAAAGAGGTCGGCGGGGCGGGCAGCCATAATGGTATGAAAAGCATTATGGAAGTCACTAACACGCGCGTTTTTAGAAAAATTCGCGTTGGCATTGGCGAGAAAAACGAAAACGAGACGATGACCGAGTTTGTTTTGAAAAAAATCAAGCCAAAAAGCAAGGTTAGGCAAGGAATTAGCCTTGCGGGCGACTCTATCGTTGCGGTTTTGCAGGGCGAAAAAGACTATGCCGCGATGATGAACGAAATCAACAGCAAATTTTAAGTACTGCGCAGACGTAGTCGGTTTTTGGGGCTTAAAAATTTAAGATTTTTATGGCGGTAATCAATTTTTGCAACTTGGAATTTTAAGTTTCGTGCGGCGGTAATCAATTTTTGCGGCTTGGAATTTTAAGTTTCGTGCGGCGGTAATTGGTTTTTGAGGCTATAAGATTGACGGTTTTTGTTGCGGTAATCAATTTTTGCGGCTTGAAGATTGACAGTTTTTACGGCGGTAAAAGGTTTTGGGGCTTGAAAAGTTAAAGGCGATTTGATATAATAAATTAAATGGCGAAACAGATTGCTGAATTTTTTAATTTTGAAGATTTAGGCGACGAATATTCTCGCCTTATTTTTGCGTGCAGAAATGGCCAAAAAATATCCGCGCTTTCAATGGGAGAAACCGAGCGCGTTGCGGTTTTAGCAAAGCTTGACAGGCCGATACTATATCTGGCAAATGACTATATAAGCGCCACAAAAATTCACAAGCAGTTTGAGGCCTTGTTTGGCGGGGCGGCGCTGCTTTGGCCGGTATTTATTGACAACCTTTTTTATAAAAGGGCGCAGTCAATTGAGGCAAATATCAGCCGCATTAAAACCCTTTCACGCCTTTGCCAAAACCGCGCGAAGGTTATCGTTGCAAGCGCCGATTCGCTTATCGGCTTTTTGCCAAACGCGGATGATTTTAAAAACGCAATTATAACGCTTAAAAAGAATGAAACCGTTTCAATTGACGACCTTAAAAACAAACTGATAAACCTTGGTTACAGCCGCGCTGAACTTTTGGCGGGGGAAGGGCAGTTCGCTTCGCGCGGGGATATTTTTGACATCTTTCCAAGCGGCGGCGAGAGCGCCATCAGGATAGAGTTTTGGGGCGACACAATTGATTCAATCAAGACGCTTGACCTTGAAACGCAGACGTCTAAAACCGACATTGGGCAGATTGTTATCAACCCTAATACTGACCTAATTTTAACCGACACAGAGCACCGCGAACTTCTTGAAAAACTAAGCAGGCGCCTCAACCGCGCCAAAACCGACCTTGACCCAAACAGCGCGATAACCAGCGGCATCGAGGAGGCCTATTCGCGCCTTGAAAGAGGGGAGAGGGACTTTTCGCTTGACTATCTTTTTCCGCTTTTAAAACATAAGGCAAGCGATATTTTTGACTATCTTGCGCCAGACACGCTTGTTGTTATGCACGAATCTAAGATGGTTTATGACGGCATTGTTAATTCCGCTAGCGAAATCGAGATGCGCTTTAAAAACCAAGCTAAGGCCGGCGAGGCCCTTGAAAAAACGTGCTCGGGGTATTTCAGCGCGACCGAGATACTTAACAAAATCAACACGTTTGCGGGGCTGGTGCACCAAAAAATAACCAACGCGAACCGCTTTTTTGACCCGCAAGTTGTTTGCGAATTTAAGTCTATCCCGATGCAAAGGTACAGCCATAATTTTGTTGAACTCGTTAGCGACCTTAAAAACTGGAAGACTAATGGGTTTAGCGTGTTTTTGCTTGCAGGCAGCAGTGACCGTGCCGCCGCGCTAAGCCGAAAACTTGAAGACGAAGACGTGTTTATCGAGGCCAAGCCAAGCGGTAAACTGACTGACACTGGCCTTGAAATTTTGCCATACGATTTTTCGGGCGGGTTTATCTTGCCTGATAAGAAAAAGGTTGTTATTTCAACCACCGATTTGTATGCCCAAAGGCGGGCGGCTGCCAGCGTAAGCGTTAACCGAAAAGATGTGTTCAGCGTCCCTAAGGTGGGCGATTATGTTGTTCACAGCGTTCACGGTATCGGTATTTGTGAGGGGGTAACGAACCTTTCAAGCAACTTTGGGTCAAAAGACTATGTTGTTGTTAAATACCGCGACAACGACACCCTTTATGTGCCTATTGACAGCCTTAATATGCTTGAACGTTTCAGCGGCGCCGAGGCTCCAAAAAAACTTAGCAAAATCGGCGGCGTTGAGTTTTCAAAGGTAAAAGAAAAGGTTAAAGAAAGCGTTAAAAAACTTGCGTTTGATTTGACCGAACTTTACGCCAAGCGCGAGGCTAAACGCGGTTTTGCGTTTTCAAAAGACAATGCTATGCAGCGCGAGTTTGAAAACTCTTTTGCGCACATCGAAACTGAGGACCAGTTAAAAAGTATTGCCGAGATTAAAAAGGATATGGAAGCGCCAAAGGTGATGGACAGACTGCTTTGTGGCGACGTTGGGTTTGGCAAAACCGAGGTTGCGCTGCGTGCCATCTTTAAGGCGGTTTTAGATAACAAACAGGTGGCTTTTTTGGCGCCTACTACCATCCTTAGCCAACAGCACTTTAACACGTGTAAGGCCAGGTTTGACGAGTTTGGCGTGCGCGTTGAGGTTTTAAACCGATTTAAAACCCCGTCAAGTGTGACCAAGATTTTAAACGACGTGGCGCAGGGCAGGGTTGACGTGCTTTGTGGTACGCACAGGCTTTTGTCAAACGACGTTAACTTTCGCGACCTTGGGTTGGTGGTGCTAGACGAAGAGCAAAAGTTTGGCGTTGAAGACAAAGAGAAGCTTAAAAACAAATATCCGCTTGTTGACTTTTTAACGCTTAGCGCAACGCCTATTCCGCGCACGCTGCATATGAGCCTGTCAGGCATTCGCGACGTAAGCATAATAAGCACGCCGCCAAGCGAGAGGCTGCCCGTGCAGACCAGCGTGTGTGAGTTTAGCGAGAGTTTGGTTCGCGACGCGTGTATGCGAGAACTGGCGCGCGGGGGGCAGGTGTTTATCTTAAACAACCGCGTTGAAAACATCTATGGCTTTGCTGAAAGGATACAAAAAATAGTGCCTGAGGCGCGGGTTTTGGTGGCGCACGGGCAACTTTCAAGCAAAGAACTTGAAAACATTATTTACCAGTTTTATAAGCACGAGGGCGACATACTTATCTGCACAACCATCATCGAAAATGGCATAGACATTGAAAACGCCAACACTCTTATTGTTATTGACAGTGAGCGGTTTGGCCTTAGTCAGCTTTATCAAATTCGCGGGCGCGTTGGGCGTGGTAATCGCACGGCCTTTGCGTATTTTACGTATAAGTATGACAAGGTTTTAAGCGAAGAGGCCTATAAAAGGTTAGAGGCGATAAGCGAGTTTACAGAGTTTGGCAGCGGCTTTAAAATTGCTATGCGAGACCTTGAAATTCGCGGTGGCGGAAACGTTTTAGGCCCAGAGCAGCACGGGTTTATGCAAAAGGTTGGCTATGATATGTACGCTAAACTTTTGGCCAACGCGGTTGCAGAAATCAAGGGCGAAAAGGTTGAAGAAAAGAAAGATACTCTTATGCGCATAAGCATTGACGCGTTTATCCCGTCGATGTATATAATTGACCCGGCCAACCGAATGACGACGTATAAAAACATCTCGGCGATTGGCTCGTGCGATGAAAAAGAGCGGCTTGAAAGCGAGCTTAAAGACGCGTTTGGCAGCCTTCCGCAAGAGGTTGTTAACCTTATTGACATTGCTTACGCCAAGTCTATGGCGCAAAAACTTAACGCCATTGAGGTTGTAAGCACGCCGGCGGGCATTCGTATCATCTTTGAAAAGCCAGAAGACATAACCGGCAACCCAGATATCGGCGAGGCGCTTTATCAAAACCGCGATTATTGCGCGCTTGAACTTGGGGCTACGCCGATGGTTAAAATTAAGGCCGCGTCAGGCAATCGCGAAAGTTTAGACAGGCTTTTGGGGTTTTTAACAGCGGCGACGTCAAAAAAGCGCTAATTAAATAAATCGAATTTGAAAAATAAAATGTCATCCGCTATTTCATCACAGCGATGGCGATATATTTACATCACAGCGATGGTGATATATTTACATAACAGCGCTGGCCATAAAAATTAATGCGAATATGGGCGCAGGGGGCAAAAAGCAAGAAAAAAGCGCCCAAAAGGCCAAAATCGCAGTAAAAATTTGACAAATGCGACTTAAAATGATTGATTTTGTTTATAAATTACGCTATAATTAAACGACTAATTATTGGAGGAAAAATACTTTGAAAAAGAAACTTTTTGCGCTATGTTTGTGCTTGTGTATGGTTTTAAGTTGTTTTTGTGGCTGCTCGCTTTTAACTAAACAGCCAACCTACACCAGTGATACGGTTATCGCAACAATAGCGGGCGAGAATATTACATACGCAGATTTATTATCAAAATACAATACTTATAGCCAATACTTTGCCTATTATGACGAAGACGTGGTTATGAAAATAATCTATGAAGAGTTGTATCTTGGCGTTGTTCAAGAAATTCAGGCTAAAAACACGGTTGTACTTGAAGATAAAGACTATGAAGAAATCAAAAAATCGGTTTATGACGCCTTTATTTCAACTATTGACAGCTATGAAAAGGCCTTGATTCAAAGCGACGATAAAGAGTTGCCTGACAGGCTTGACAGCAGTTCAAGTGAAGATAACAAGACGTACAGCGAATACGAGTTTGAGCCAGTTGAAGTTATCGATTTTAGCACGCTTACGGCGGGCACGGCGCCAACCGTTGACCAGATGTATATCGAATTTTTAGACAAGGTTTATGACGGCGTTGAAGAAGACTATAAGATTTATCGCACCCAGGCGTATGATAAGTTGGTTGCAGCCCTTCTTCGTTCGGCTAAACTTAATGGCAAAACGAGCGACAAGGTTAAGGTTGTCAAAGACGCGATAAAAGAGCAGTATGAAAGCGCGTACACAACCAAGATTTGTTCAAGGTACCGCGAATACATTGAGTCTAAGGTTTTTGCGGGCGACGATTTAACTGAAAGCGAGCAACTTGCATTATTTCAACAAGAAATCGTTAACAAATACAAAAAATTGTTAAGCAAAGACAAGCAGAGTTATTCAATCGAGGGCAACTACACAGAAATCATTTCATCAACCTCGTCAACTGACCTGATTTTGTATCACTATGAGGGCGAATACACGTTCTTTACCGTTCAGCATTTGCTTGTTAAGTTTGATGATGACACGGTTGCTGAACTTAAAAACCACGTTGGTTATGACAGCAGCAAGGCCGAAATTTTTAGAAAACTTTATGAAGAATTTCGTCTTGGGTTTGCCCAAAACGCCGAGGGGCAGTGGATCGTAAGCGGCACCTATCGTGACGAAAACGGCGAAACTATCAAAGAGCAAGACTATGAGAAAAACGACGACGGGACGTATAAGTTAGACGAGTCGGGCAACAAAATCTTGGCCTTTGAAAAAGATGAAAACGGCAATAGAAAAGTTGATGAGAATGGGAAGGAAATTCCTATTATGATCGAGTCTAAAATTACTTTGCAAGCGATTGTAGAAAAGTTTAACGATGCTATCAGCAGCGCGGATAAATACGTTGAAATTAAACTTGCTGACAAGATTCGTAAGGCTAAGGCTGATTTAAAAGAAGAAAAAGGCCGCGATTTAACTGACGCTGAAAAAGCTGAGATTGAAAGCAATACAACCCTAACGGCTGACGAAGAAAGTGCGGCGCGCGCTGAGTTTGATAACGATAAGGCGTACGTAAGACTAAGCACTTTTATGCGCTTTATCTATATGTACACGGGCGACACGGGTGCGCTTGGGTCAGATAAAAACATTATGAAGATTGGTTACGCTATTTCAACCGACAAGGATGACAACAGCGGGCTTATGAAAGAGTTTGCTGATGGCGGGCGCGCACTTTATAACAGTTATCTTAGATCAAATATGACGCTTAATCAGTTTTTAGGCAGTGAAGGCAACTTAACTTTTGCTATCACCGATTATGGCGTTCATATGATGATGCTTACGGGCGTTTATAACGCGGGCGAAATCGTTAAAATTGAAAAAGACAACGGCAGCGGCGAGATGGTTGCGCGCAGTGATGCTGAAATCATTGCCGACCTTAAAGCAACGCGTATCACGGCGTCTTCAACGAAAACGCTTTATGAATATATCTATGACGCGCTTAAAAGTGAAAAAACCAGCACGCTTTACAGCGAGCACCTTTATAAAGTTCTTGACGAATTTCAGTCGCAAGGCAAATTTAAAGAAATCAAAAAACCAACCTATCACGATTTAAGCGGTAGGTAAGCTAGCCACCTTTAAAGGTGGTTTTTTATTGCAGAATTTGGCAAAATTTTCGGTCAAATTTTTAATTGTTTAATTAATTGATTGACAAATTTGCGCGCAGTGGGGTAGACTAAACAAGACAAGTGAAAAATAAGCAAAACAACAAAATAAAATCAACGCGCGGTCAAAAGACCGTTGTTTTGCGTAAGAAAAATTATAAAAAGCCGAATGACAACGAAAAAGTTTTAGATAGTAATGTTGGTGCGGCTGATGAAAAAAAAGCTAAAAACGAAAAAACAAATAACAAACAAAAGAAAAAAAATACTGGTGGCGAAAAGATTGCAGACGCAAAAATCGGCAGCGCAGTTGTAATTGATGGCGCTGGTGAGGCGATAGCTGCTAGGGCGAAGGCGAACGGCGGCGAGGCGGCTAATGAGGCTGGGGCTGCTACTGATGATGGTCAGGCAGCTACTAAGGCTGGTGTCAGCGAGGGCGGCGAGGCGGCTAATGAGGCTGTGGCTAATAGTGCTAGGGCGGAAATGAGTGAGGCAGAGTGTGCTGCTGAGGCGGCTAATGATGGTGCGGTTGAGGCGCAAGTTGAGGTAAAAGACGCGCTTATTGACCCAGACGCGGCGCAAGAAAGGCTTAACGAGGCCGAGAAAAAGGACCCGAAAAAGAAGAAAAAGTCTTTTATCTGGAACTTGATATTTTTGATTATCAACGTTCTGTTTATGACCTTTGTTTTAAAAAGCCTGTTAAAAGAAAGCGCGGGGTCGTCGCTTGGCGAGGTTATTGCTCAGCAGGGCACTAAGCTTTATTGGCTAATCGGCGCGGTTGTGTGCTTTTTTGGGCTGTATTTGGTTTCGGCCTTAAACATTTCGGTGTTTTTAAAGAACACAACGGGCAAGTGGCGCTTTTGGCTGTCACTTAAAGTGGCGGTTTTGGGTAAATATTATGACTATATCACGCCGATGGCGGTCGGCGGCCAGCCAAGCCAGATTTTAAACCTGATTAAGGGCGGCGTAACTCCGGGCGTTGCAACCAGCATCCCGATTATCAAGATGATAATTCAGCAGCTTGTTCACTGGTTTTTTGTTATCATTATTTACGTATTTTTGGTTCCGCTTATTCCGCCTGAAAGTGGGCTTGTTAACCTGCTTATAATACTACTTAAAATCTTGGGCGTTGTTGGCATAATCATAACCACGTTTATCTCGATGAGCTTTTTGTTTTTAGGCAGCAGCAAAATCGTTGGCCGCAAGATTGCTAAGTGGTCAATTCGGTTTGGATATCGCCTTAGAATCGTTAAAAACTATCGAAAAAGTTATGACAAGTTTATGCGCCAAGTGGTTGAGTATCAAAGTTCAATGCGATACCTTGCCAAAAACAAGGGCGTTTTGGTTATGTCGATAGTTTACAGTGTGCTTGACCTGCTGTTTTATACGTCAATCGGCTTTTTCTGTTGTATGGCCTTTTCAACAACCGTGACGGCCGAGGGGTTTGTGCCTGTTTTTGTTATTTGGCTTATCTCGGTCGGGCGATATATGGTGGTAGAGCAGGCCTCAACCATTATGATTTTGCCAGGCGGAACGGGCATAAAAGAAATCGCCTTCCTTATAATGTATAACTTTTTCTTTAAAAACAGCAACACCGTGGCGTGGTCGTTTTTCAGCTGGCGAATGTTTGACTATTACCTTGTTTTGATAATCGGCTTTATATATATTCTAATTAAATTTATCGTGGAGCTGGTTGCCTCACGCAAGAAAAAGAAAATGGCAGCGACCTTGCAAACGGACGCAGAAACGAATGCGACTGGCGCAGACCAAGCGGGGGATGCTAACATTGAAAGCGACGCGGGTAAAGCGGATATAACTGCTGACGCCAAAAATGAAATAAAAGCGACGGAAGTTAATGCGGCAACTGATGCAATGAGTATGGCCAAAAATGAAATAAAAGCGACGGAAGTTAATGCGGCAACTGATGCAATGAGTATGGCCAAAAATGAAATAAAAGCGACGGAAGTTAATGCGGCAACTGATGCAATGAGTATGGCCAAAAATGAAATAAAAGCGACGGAAGTTAATGCGGCAACTGATGCAATGAGTATGGCCAAAAATGAAATAAAAGCGACGGAAGTTAATGCGGCAACTGATGCAATGAGTATGGCCGAAAATGAAATAAAAGCGACGGAAGTTAATGCGGCAACCGATGTAATGAGTAAGGCCGAAAATGAAATAAAAGCGACGGAAGTTAATGCGGCAACTGATGCAATGAGTATGGACGAAAAAGAAATAAAAGAGGCTGATGATGTTGTGCTTGTGACGGAAGTTGGTGCCAAAGGAGCCGCGCTTACGGCTGAGGTTAATGACAAAGAGGCTGAAAAGAAAACCGAAACAGCGGGCGAAGTTGTAGGTTCTCGGGGCGCCTCAAAGTTAAGCAGCGCGCCGATACTGACGGCGGTGAATAAACAATAAAAAAATGGAAATCATCTTCAATGAAGGTGATTTTTTTATGAGAAAGTTAATTATACTTTTTGTTGCTTTTATCCTTTTTGGCGGCGTGATTTGGTTTAATATCGGCGGCCTTAATGCCCGAAATAATCAGGCGGTGCGCGCGGTTGGCGTGTACGCTAATGAAAAGGGCGTAAATGCGTACAGCGGCGGCGTAAATTTGGGGTTTGCAAGCGAAATTACGGGCGTTGACGTGCGTACGTACACTAAAAACGGCGGCGAAGGCGAGGTTATTGGTGAGTTTTTTAAAGCGAATTTAACCGACTTTAACATCGACGAGTTTCTGGCTAGGTTTGGCGTGTTGATAACCAAGCAAACGCAGGTCGGGGCGGTACGAAACATCTATGGCGTGTCGGCGCGGCTTCCGTATCGCGTCAAGGGTCTTGAAAGCAACGTGCATATCGCAATAAGTGGCCAAAACGTTACCGTCGCCAGCCCGATAATTATGGGAGGCTACTAAAAACCGCTGTCGCGGTAAGTGAAGAGTGAAGAGTGAAAAGTGAAAAGAAGTTGATAATTAATATGTTGAATAAAACTCCGCCCCTTTGGGGGAGGATAGTGTTGAGGAGCATAGAGCGACGAAACTCGGAGGGGGTATAAAATCAACTTAAAAAAAGAAGATATTTAACATTGGTTAATATAAACCAGCGTATAATATCTTCTTCTTTTTATAGGACTTAGACCCCCTCTGTCCCGCTGCACCTCTACGGTTTGCGGGGCGACCCTCCCCCAAGGGGGCGGAGGCTTGTTTAATGTGTTATGTGTTGGTAATAGCCAATTTATTTTTCACTTTTCACTCTTCACTTTTAACTACCAAGCATCGCGCGGTTTTGGGGATTGCCTTCGGTTGCTCGCAAGGACATCAATATTTAAACTTTCCACTTTCAACTTTCAACTTTAAAAATTTTTGTATATTTTCAAAAAGGCGGGCAATAATCAATTCAACAACCAAAAAAGGGGAGAAGTTATGTCAAAGATTAAAAGATTTTTTCAAAAGGTAAAGGCGTTTTCAAAACGTAATGCGTACGCGCTTGTTGTTGCGTTTTGCGTTATTTGCGTGTTTAGCGTTATAACCGCGGTGTCGGTTGCTGAACTTTATAAGGTAGACAACCCAACCCAAAGGCAAGAGCAAGAAGACCCTAACGTTGAGCCAACGGGCGGTGACGACGTTATCGTTTTTGATTCGCCGGTTAAAGACGCCAATATTTCAAAAGAGTATGCCGAGGACCACGTTGTTGAAGACAAAACCAGCGGCGCGTGGAAGGCGCACCTTGGCATCGACTATGCTGGGCCAGAGGGCACCAAGGTTTTGGCGGCCTTCGATGGCACGGTTGAAAGCATTGACAACTCGCTTATGGACGGCGTTGTTATAACCATTGTTCATAACGACAACATCAAAACTGTTTATAAGTCAGTAACAAACGCGACCGTTTCAGTTGGCGACAAGGTAACAAAAGGCCAAGAAATCGCCGAGATGGGCACGTCTACCAGCGAGAAAGCCGACGGGTGCCACCTGCATTTTGAGGTTTTGGTTAATGGCAATCCAGCCGACCCTAATGACTATCTTTCAAGCAAAAAATAATCCTAATGGCCTCACCTAATAAGGGGTGTCCGCTAGCCGTATAGGGGTAGCGAAACAGAAAGGGTCATTATGGATTTATCCGCGCACATCAAGCGCAATTCTATAATCGCTTTGACTTAATTTCAAAGCGGTTTTTTATTTTTTTAAGATAGTTTTTATGGATAGTTTAGTGGTTGTTGTGGCTGGGCAGGGCAAAGATAAAAGTTGGAAGAGGCGATTGCTTTAAAACGTTTGCGTGAGGGGCGGAAGATGAGTATAATAAAAATGGAAAACAAATTCGGTAGAAGACATTAGGCCGCGATAAAAATTGGTAAAAGGTGTGAAACCGTGAACTAAGCAAAGGCGGTAAATGTAAAAAGGCCGTTTTGAAACTGGATAAGCAAGGGGGAAGGTATGAGAAAAGCAAAGATTATTGCAACGATGGGGCCGGCGTGTGAGGATGAGCGCGTTTTAGCCGAGATGGTGGCGGCTGGGATGAACGTTGCGCGATTTAATATGAGTCATGGCGACCAAGCGTCGCACAAAAAGCAGATTGACAGCGTTAAGCGTATTCGCGAGAGGCTTGGCATTGCGCTGCCTATTATGATTGACACCAAGGGGCCAGAAATTCGCATTAAGCAGTTTGAAAACGGCGAGGTTGTTTTGAAAGAGAAACAGCGCTTTACGCTTACCACGCGTGACGAGGTTGGGTCAAGCGAGCGCGTTTCGGTCACGTACAAAAACCTGCCTAATATTGTCGGCCGCGGGACAAGAATTTTGCTTGCGGACGGGTTTATTGAACTTAGGGTTATTTCAACCACTGAAACGGACGTTAATTGCGAGGTTGTTTTTGGCGGCGTGCTTGGCAACAACAAAAGCATCAATATCCCGGGCGTTGAACTTGACTTGCCATATTTGTCTGCGCAAGACAAGGCCGATATTCTTTTTGCGGTTAACGAGCGGGCGGAGTATCTTGCTATCTCGTTTGTAAGAAATAAAGAGGACGTTGGGCAAATTCGCGCGTATCTACACCGTCTTGGTGACAAAGAAATGAAGATTATTTCAAAGATTGAAAACCAAGAGGGCGTTGACAATATTGACGAAATCATTGCGGCCAGCGACGGCATTATGGTGGCGCGCGGAGACCTTGGCGTTGAGGTTCCGTTTGAAAAAATACCTGCCCTTCAAAAGCAGATAATTTCTAAGTGTAAGGCGGCGGGCAAACTTAGTATAACGGCCACGCAGATGCTTGAATCGATGATAACGCATAGCAGGCCAACAAGGGCAGAGATTAGCGACGTTGCTAATGCAATTTTAGACGGCACCGGCTCAGTGATGCTTTCGGGCGAGACCAGCGTTGGGGCGTTCCCAGCGCGCGTTATTGAAACGATGTCGGCGATAATTGTTGAGTGCGAAGCGGGGCAAGTTGGTGCGCTTGACTTTTCAAAATTTGAAAAACTTTCGGGCAATCTTAATGCCAGCGTGGCGTTTGGTGCGTGCGCGCTTGCTAAAACCAGTGCGGCGAAGGCGATTATCGCGGTAACGAGGTCGGGGTCAACGGCCATCGAGGTGTCTCGGTTTAGGCCAGACGTGCTGATTTTGGGATGTACGCCTAATGAACGCGTGTTTCAAAGCCTTGGCGCAGTGTGGGGAGTTTATCCTATCCGTCAGCCAGAGATAGACACTATCGACAGGCTTATCGAGCACGCAAAAGAGATGGCGGTTGCAACAAAACTTATTAAAAAAGGCGACCTTGTTGTTCAAACCGCGGGCAAAGAAACCCGCATTTCGGGCAGCAATATGCTTATCCTTGATTTCGCGTAAAGCCCACGGCGCGCCATTATTATATAATTCACAACTCCGCCAAAGGTGAGGGTCGTTGAGTGAAGCGCTAAGCGTAACGAGACAGAGTGGTTAATAAGGCCGCAGAAAAAACGAGGATATTATAAATCGGCTGAGATTACCACGTCGGCTTTGCCTCCTCGTAATGACAAAAATATTATCATAATAAAGAATACTCTATGTTAGTCAACATCGACTTACATAGAGTATTTCCTTTTTTCAAGTTGCCTTATTAACCCCTCCGTCTCTCTCCGCTCCACGCTACGTTCGACCACCCTCCCCCTAAAGGGGGCGGAGTTGGGGAGTAGGGTAGGTAGCAAGCGTAAATATATTTACAACGAACACTGACTGGAACGTAAGTGGAAGTTTGGTGAGGGGTAAATGTATTTACGCGATTATACCGAATAAATTATTGTAAATAACTATCCACATTTCAACTTTCAACTTTAAACTTTGCTCGCTAGTCGTCTTGCCAGAGGTTGTTGCGGTTAGGGTGGGTGAGGGCGCCGAAAATGTTGTCTTTAAAAATTGGGTTGGCTTGTTTCAAGGTCTCGATAAGATTTTTAACCTCTTGGCGCTTAGTGTGTTTGTTAGCGGGGCAGGGGTTAAAAACAACGGGCAAATCGTGGCTTTCGGCGATGATTTCTTTTTCGTCAACATAAACAAACGGGCGAATAACCGTCACATTCGTGCGCGTCATAAGCGATTTTGGCGCAAACGTTGAAAGGCGCCCCTCATAAAGCAGGCTAAGCATAAAGGTTTCAATGAGGTCGTCACTGTGATGGCCAAGCGCTATCTTATTCGCGCCGTGTTTGATTGCGGCCGAACACAACGCGCCGCGCCTCATCTTAGCGCACAACGAGCACGGGTTTTTCTCTTTTCGTATGTTAAAAACGACGTCATAAATATTGCTGTCTTCTTGAAAATATGGCACGTCAAGGCTCTTGCAAAGCGCCACTACGCGCGAAAAATCCATATCCTTGCGGCCAAAATCTACTGTTATCGCACAAAGGCTAAAATTAACTATGCCAAAACGCCTAAACTGCGCCAGAGCTGTCAAAAGCAAAAGGCTGTCTTTGCCGCCAGACACGCCAACAGCCACCGTGTCGCCATCCTCAATCAGGTTAAACTGTTTGATGGCCTTGGTCATTTTTGAAAGTATTTCTTGATTCATAATCGTCCTCATTTGGTTTTTGCGCACTAAGAGTGGGTAAGTTTGTAAACATTTAGGCAAACCGAGCGCGGGTAAACTTTAAAACTTATTTAGACAAACCGAGCGTGGGTAAACCTTAAAACTTATTTAGACAAACCGAGCGTGGGTAAGTTTGTAAACTTATTTTTGCATACCAAGTGCGTATAAAATCTAACAATTTATTTTGGCATATTTAAATTAAAAATTCAAGCATTATTTTTAAATTTGTTAAATTATTTGACACGTGCGCGCACGATAACTATAATTAATTATGAAATAATATCAAAAAAATAGCACAAGATAAATTTAAGGATAAACAAATTTAGGGATGAAAAAGTTTTTTGGGGTTTTGTGTTTGATTTTCTGCTGCGTGCTGATGCTTTCGGGCTGTGGCGTTGCGGGCGGAAGTAGCATTGTTGCCATTCGGTTTGAACGGCAGATTTATTATGTTGACGAAAATTGTGACACCAAGATTGACTATAAGGTGTATCCGTCAACGGCCGACAACTTTGCCACCACCTTTCAAAGTTCAAGTGAAGACTATTTCACGCTTAACGGAGAGGGCATTATCAACGTTGAAAACTTTTTTTCAAGCGTTAAACTGACGGTTCAGGCCGGCAACAAGACGGACGAGTGTTACGTTGTTAAAAAAATCTATCCGTCAAGCGTTTACCTTACGCATCCGTGCCTTAATAACAATGCGCCTAGCAGCACTGACAGTTTGGTTTTAACCAAGGGCGCGTCAACCGTTGTTACTATGTTTGGCGAGTTTGGCGCAAGGTTTAACCAAGAAACGGGCAAGACGGAAGTTATTTCAAACGCAGACGAAAGGCTTCAAATTGTTGACGAAAATATCTTTAAGTTTGAGGTTATAAGCTCTGACCCGTCGATTGTAAACGTGCCTGACCCATCAAAACTTCAAATTTCGTCGGGCTCGCGCGCGGGTGATTGTGTTGTTACGGTCTTTCTTGTTGACGATAACGGCCAGCGCAAGCAAGGGGCAAGCGGCGATATTTGCGCGTCTATTAATGTGTCAGTTATTGAGCCAGTTGCCAAAATGCGTATTTTTTACAAAACGCAAGGCACGTCACTTGAAGAATTGGTTATTGATGATGAAACGCCATATTTTTCGCTTAAACTTGCGTCAAATATGAACGGAGGAAATGCCGTTCGGGTTGAATTCTATATTATGCTTGTTGACGAAAATGGCGGCGTTATTGAAAACGAAAGCGCGCTTAATTCGATTGTTGCAACGGCTTTTCCTGACAATGATTACGTGCCACAGCCAAACGCACCAGATAAGACAATAAGTTGCGTTGAGGCGCCGAAAAGGTTTTCGGGGGGCGGTATGTTTGGCGTTAAGGTATGCAGGGCGACGTTTGATCTTTATTCGTCAAGCAAGGATAGGCTGGTGTTTAGTTGCAAATTCGTTCAGGGCGAAAATCAAAAACAAATCAGCAGTTTAATTTATCTTTAAGGGTGGGGGTTAGCCCCACTTTTTGTTTGCGAAAAATTATTTGGTGCGGTAAAAGGCGTATTTATTGGGTTAAAGAATAAAAACGGTAAAAACTTTTCACCATTGAGTTGTAAAAATAAAAGCGGTGAAATTGAAAGCGATTGACTTATTTATTGAAAAAGCAGCAAAATGGTTATAATTTAAAATTGCGAAAAGTTGGCAAAAATGGCGCCGTATTTTTAAAAAACTGGCCAAAAGAACGCAAAATCGGGCAAATTCGTGGCGTTTTGGTAGCAAATTTTTGAGTGGCGGTCAAAAAAATTTATGTCACCTATTGACTTTTTTGCGTTTGTGGGGTATACTTTAACAAAGAAATTGGGTGAAAATTTTTTTGTATAGGGAGAGATTATGAAAAAAGGTGTATTTGCGTCAATAATCGTAAGCATTATTTTAACATTAACGCTTGCTATAACTACTATCGCAACGGCTTTTGGCGGGGCACAAGTCCCAGGAAAAACCGTTTATCTTGCGTACAGAACGGAAGATATTTGCAGCGAACTTAAAGACTATAAACAAATCAACTTTGGGTTTGACACGGCTGATGAAAACTCAATGCTTGTTTATGATGAAACTGAAAGCGCGTATGTAGCGAAAAACGCGGGCAAAACCACGGTTAAAGCGAAAAACAAAAACAACAAGCAAGTTGATCTTACTATCGAAGTGTTCGCTCAGGGCAATGGTCAAACGGCCGAAACGCCTTGGGTTATCGCTAACGCGGGGCACTTGATTGAGCTTAGCACGCTTGTTAACGCGGGCAACTTTAAAACTTTGGGCGCCGATGTTAAGTTTGTTGAACTTAAAGCCGATATCGATATGGCTGGGCAAACTGGCTTTAAACCAATCGGTACGCGCGCAAATGCGTTTGGTGCGGCATTTATAGGCGGAGATAAGGCGATTATCAACCTTGAAATGAACGTAACGGCGAATAATTATAAAGACTATGTAAGTTTTGCAACGGTTGACGGCGCAACTGAGGCGTTTGTTGAGCTTGGCGTTTTTGGCACAATTAACGCTGCAAGCATTAAAAACCTTAACGTTGTTAACTCTAAATTTACGGTAGCGGAAGACGTTGTAAGCACTATCCGCGCGCAAATTGCTGAGGACAAAACGGTGGTGGGCAATGCTGAACGCGTAAGGCTTGTGACGGTGGGGGCGGTTGCTGCGAATGCAATTAACTCAACTATTGACGGCGTAAGCGTATCGTCAAGCATTAATTCATTAAGTTTCAGCGACGAAACTGGCGGCGCGTTTGATAACGGCGTTGGTGGCGTTGTTGGCGTTGCAAGTGGTGCACAAATTAAAAACGTAACAAGCAACGTTAAATTCGTTTTAAATCAACAAGAGGGCGTAACGGCGGGCGGCGTTGCTGCTGTTGCTAAACTTAACACTACTATTGAAAATGCAAAAGCAACCGTAAACGCACAAATGGTTTATGACAACGGCGCGCTTTTGGGCGGCCTTGCTGGAAAGATGTATTCATCAACCATCTTAAATTCAACGGTTGAGGGCATTGCGGCTTCGGGCAACGAAACCTTCTTAAAAATTAAAGACGCGTCAACGATAAACACGGCGGTTGCTGGCGTTGCGGGCTTTGTTAACGATATGTCAACTTTAACTAATGTATGCGTTAAAAACGCAGCGGTTGACGTTAAGGCCATTGTTGCGGGCGTGGCTTATCAAAATAATGGCGTTATCAATAACTGCGCGTTTAACGGTAACCTTACGGGGTACAGCGTTGCGGGGCTTGTAAGCAATAACAACAATAAAATCGTGTTTGGTGACTCGTTTGACGGCGTGGCTGTAAGCGGGTATCTTAAAGGCGTACGCGTTGGCGGTGCTGTTGAAATTAACAAGGGCAGCGTAATTGGCGGCGCTAACAAACCAAAAATTAATGTAACAGTTAAAAGCGTTTCTAAAAAGGTTGAGGGCGCGCAGGCGCTTAAAGCAATCTATGAAAGCTATGTTTCAGGCTTTGCAGTAGAGCACAGGTCAGGCACAATCTCTGGCTTTGACGTTAAAGTTGAGCTTATCGACGGGCTTAATATGGCCGGGCTTGTTAACATTATGGGCGAAACGGGCGCGCTTGTTAACGCAGCAACTTTAACCGATATGATGGTTGATGCGTCAGTTACAAGCGGTAGCCTTCAAAATTCAAGCACCACGTATTCAATCGCGGGCGCGGTTGGCTTTACGTACGCGGGCGCAACTGTTGAAAACAACGCAATCACGCTTAACGTTAACCAAAAGGCCGTTGCAAATAGCTGGTATGGCGTTGCACAACTTGGCGGCATCGTAGCGCGTGTGTATGAAGGTGGCGTAAACATTTCAAACAACACGCTTAGCGCGAAAGTGTTTATCAACTACGCGGGTTACAGCGCGCAAATTGGCGACACGATGTATTCACAAATGCTTATCGGCGGGCTGGTTGGTTCAATCGCTACTGACAAGGACGTTGATGGCAACGTGATAACAAAAACTGAGGTCGTTGACGGCGAAGACGTTGAGTATATTGTTGATACTCATGGCAAACTTAACGGCACGGCGATGGTTCACGTAACGGGCAACCAGATTGAAAACCTTGAAGTTGACTATTCATTTGAAGGGTTTGAAACGATTGTTTCGGGCATCGAGTCTATCCGTGGCGTTGGCGGGCTTGTTGGCTATAACGGCGCTAATGATTCAATTATGGATTTTGGCGGCACGGGCAGCAACACGGTAACAAGATTTGTTTTAAATGGCAAATCTCAAACCGCAGCGTAAATGCTTAACTTAAATTAAATTGCGGGCAAGCGTAACTTAGATAAATCTGTTGCGAATATGCAATATAAAACTCCCAAGTTGGGAGTTTTTTTGTTAGCCGCGTTGTTTTGTTTGACAAAATTTGTTAGATTATATAAACTTATATTGTAATGGATTTTCGGTAGGGCAATGCTTATAATTTGCCTAGCGATTGGATAAAATAACAAAAATAGATAAACATAAGGGGAACTGATGAGTAAAAGGCTTAAAACGCTTATCTTTATATCTTCGTTTTTTGTTGTCGCCTTGATTTTGGGCGTTGTTTTGATTGGCTTAATTGGCAATATTTCAACGGTGCAGGTTAACGATTTCAGGATTTATGAGTCAACTAACGTGTTTTCGGCGTCAAGCGGGGTAGAGCAGATTGATATATATTTAAGCAACAGCAAACTCAGCAAAACGCAATCGATTTTAAGTGACTATGCTGCTGAAAACTATGTGCTTAGCGTTGACGATACCGAGATTTGTTCGGTTGCCAAAGAAAACGGCGCTAACATATTAACGGCCAAAGCGGTCGGCAGCACATTTGTTAGGGTTAAAGACAAGGTTTTAAGCGCGCAAAACTTTTACACTGAGACCGAGGTAAAAGTGGTGCAGGTTAACGTTTATGCCGAGATGACCACCGTTACCTTAAACCTTTTAAGCAGCGAAACTAACCGCCTGCCTTTCGTTTTAAAGACTCAGGCAAATTCTGGCGGAATCAACATTGCGTTTGCGTCAAGTAACCCAACGGTTGCGAAGATGGTAAGCGAGGATGGCAACTTTTTTGTTGAATATTATAAGGCGGGGGTGGCAACTCTTAGCATTTATTGCGTAGACAACCCAAGCCTTAAAGACACGGTTATCGTTAACGTTGTTGACAAAGAGCCTGACGACCTTTATTTTGTTAACGATTCTGGCGAAAAGATTGAAACGAAAACGATGTACGCCGATGGTAGCTATTACACGATAAACTATGAGCTTTTGTTTGGCAGTAAGCGTGCTAGCCAGATTGGCGGTATCAATGGCGAAAATATCCGCGTTTTAGACACGGGCATTAAGTCTTTGACCTTGATAGACTTTAAAACTTCGTACGTAGGCACCAATGGTGAGGCCAAATATGAATATACGGCGGAGGGCATAACTAAAAGATATGCGGTTGCGCCTTTTGACGACGATGATGCTGTAACGGGCGCGGGCGTGGTTTTGGATAAGGCCAATCGCTGCATTAAACTTAAAAAGACGTACAGGCCAGAAGACAACGTTACCGGGACGGGCAACGAAGAAAAGCAACTTAAAGACGTCATGGTGATTGTCACCCTTCAAACGTACACCAACATTGACGGCGTTGAGGTAGTAACGGGCACTTATCAAATTCCGGTTTATATCTATCGAAAAATCGTTATCGACATCGAGGTTGAGGTGGCGGGGCGTCCGCAAGACTTTGAAGACGACGCCAAACACGTTGTAAACTATCACGAGAGTGACAAGGTGTGGGGCAACCTGTCGTGGAAGGGCAAAACGATTAAGTCGGTAGGCAACCTTTATATGACGGAGGCAAACAACAATGCTGTGCGCACCCTTTATATCAAGGTTTATCGCGTTTATAACAATGGCGAAAGAGAGCAAATCAGTTCAAGCAATTCGGGCTTTAACACGGTTAATTCAAGCAGCAGTGGAGACAATTTAGAGTCGCGAATGTACACGGCGCCGGATATGAGCTTCACGGCGATTAAGATAGAAAAGTGTGAGGTTAGCAATGGCAGCACTGAGACCATCCTTACCATTGTTGACAGTGGGCTTACGTTTGAACTTAAAGTGACGTTTGACACTGTTGATAACATCAACAAGGGCGTTGGATTGGCTGAGGGCGAAACTGGGTACAAAAAAGAGGGTACCTATGTGTATGACCAAGAGCGCGAGAGGTATGAATTTACGTATTTTGATGAAAGATTGCGCAGCGACCTTGAATATACTGACAGTCTTGGCAACATCATCTCGATAAGAAAGGATAACGCGTAGGTATGGTTGACCCATTTTTGGTTTTAAAGTATGGCAAAATCGTTGAGGTTGACGTGCACGGGCTTGGGCTTGAAGACGCGCGCGCCGAGGTGTTGTATTTTCTTAACACTGTTGACGTTGACGTAAAAGGCTTTTTGGTGGTGCACGGGTATCATAAGGGCACGGCGATAAAAAACTGGCTTAGAAATGAGTTCGCTGACCCGCGGGTTATCAAAATCATCAATGCGCAGGCCGGGGCAACACTGTTGTTGCTTAGCGAAAACCTGGCGATAAAATAAATAAAAAATTTTTAAAAAAGTATAGCATTTTATCTTTTCTTGTGCTATACTTATTTTAGTTAAGGAGAATTGGTATGGAGTATAACAGAAAATCAATGATTTTGGGCGTTATCATAACGCTTTTGTGTGTGGCTGTTGGCGTTGTTTGTTTGGCGCTTAATGCTAACACTTTTGCATGGATTATGTTTGCGGTAATTCTTGCGCTTGCTATTTTTCAAGCCGTTTCTTTCTGGTATTTTGCTAAGGCGTTAAGAAAAGAAGAAAGCGAAAACAACGCTGAAATTAAGGCAAACAAAGAAAACGCTGATAAAAACTAAGGCAAATTCCCTCACGATGTTGAGGGTTTTTTATTGCCAAAAAAAATCAATAGCGCCTTTCGGTAAAAAAGAAAATGCTAAAATGTTTTTTATTGCCATCTATTTTTAAAAGCGCGCTAGGCGAATATGAAACTTGTTTAAGGTTTTTATTGCTGCAAAATATTAAATATGAATAGAAAATTGCAAGTGGGGCACCATTAGTGTAAGGAGATTTGTGATGGAATCGAAAAATACTGGTGCTATTATGGCTACAATTTTTTTTATTTTAACGTGCGCGATTATCGGCAGCTGTTTTATGGCGTTTGTTTATCCTGAGAAAAAGGTGACGGTAGAGTCGCCAAAAGTGACGGCGGCGGAGGGCATAACGGTGACCGATAAAAAGGGGCAAACGGCGCAAACGATTGAGCTTTCAAAGTCAAAACTTGGCCTTAAACCCGTAACGGGCAAAGAAAATTGCGACACGGATATTCCCTCAACCGTAACTGACATGACGGGCAGCGAGGGCGTTTATGGCGTGTTTAAAATCAAGTCAACGGTTGCGTGGAAGATGTATGTAACCGACGTTAAGGTTGAAACCAAGGCCGAACCCGGCGACCAGCGCGAGCATATTCAAGTTGCGCTTAAAGACGTGCAAAAAAGTTGTCAAAACCTTAAAGAAGACAAAATATTGTTAACTTCGGGCGAACCTAGCGACGAAGAAAAAGAATTTACGCTTTTGGTTTGGCTGCATTCGCACGCAGGCAATGAATTTACTGGCGCAAAAATAAGTTTTAACGTAGTATTTGAAGCAGCGTAATTTAATAAATTGTATGGTTAACAGTGTAATTTAAAAATTGTGTGATTAACCGCTAACCGCAGAAATTAATAAATTGTACTTTTGAAGCGGCGTAATTTGACATAAGCGGCGTGTTTGTGTTTAGATTGGCGTAATTTGACATAAGCGGCGTGTTTAGATTAGCGTGACTTGACTTAAACAGCGTGTAGAGCGGCGTAAAAAACTAAAATTGCGCGTAAGGGTATAAGGGCGAATGGGCTCGCGTGGCGAGCATTTTAATAAGTTGCTGCAAAAAAATTAAACTTGCGGTTGAGCGTGCAAAAAAGTTGGCCGTTTGGCGCATAATAACATTGATGAAAAAGGCCAAAGACAAAACCCAAAAAAGTTTTACGCGTGGAGCCTTGTCTCTATGCGTTTTTTTGGCGCTTGGAAAAATCATTGGCGCGGTTTATAGGTTGCCCTTAACGTGGATTTTGGGCGCGGTTGGCATCGGCGTTTATCAAATGATTTTCCCACTGTATAGCCTGCTTTTAACGCTGTCAAGTTCGTCAGTACCGCAGGCGCTTGCCAAGATTATAAGCGCGAAACGGGCTAAGGGCGACGCGGTTGGCGTGCGACAAACCTTCCTTTCGGCCAGCATTTGGCTGGTCATTTTATCGGGGCTGGCGACGGGGCTTGTGGTGCTGTTTGCGCGGCCACTTGCGGCGGTACAGGGGAATGCGGACGCATATATCTGCTTTTTTGGGATTGCGCCGGCCATACTGTTTGTTGGGATAATCGCGGCCTATCGCGGGTATTTTCAGGGCAACGAAAATATGACGCCGTCGGGTGTCAGCTCGCTGATTGAGCAGGTGATTAAGATGGCGGCGGGGCTGTTTCTTGCCAACTTGTTTAAGCCGAGGGGCGTGTATTGGTCGGTTTTTGGCGCGCTTTTGGGCGTAAGTATAAGCGAACTTGTTGCGGCTAATTTTTTGGCCATTCGCTTTTTGTGTGAAAAGGGGCGACCGAGACTAAATTTTGGCAACCTCAATTTTAAGTGCTGCTCTAAAAACATTTTTGCTATCTGCCTGCCAGCGACACTTGGTGGGTTGATTATGCCCCTTGTTCAGTTTATAGACAGCGGCCTGGTTGTTAATTTGCTTGATGGCATCGGCTTTTCGCATGATGTGTCGGTGGCGCTGTTTGGCGTGTCAAGCGGGGCGGTGGGGTCGCTTATCAACCTGCCCGTTGTTGTAAGTTTGGCGATTGCCACGGCGGCGCTGCCTAGTATTTCAAAAAATAACGAACTTAATTGCCACGAAAAAGTTAAGGCCACTATCGACAAAAGTTGGACGCTTACGCTGTTTCTGTCAGTGCCGTGTGCGGTGGGGCTGGCGCTGTTGGCGCGGCCGATAATGAGTGTACTTTATGGCAAAGTGTTTGATAGTAATGAACTTACCGCGGCTTCGGGACTTTTAAAAATAGGCGCTATCAGCATAATCTTTCTGGCGCTGACGCAGGTTGCAAGCGGCGTGTGTCAGGGACTTGGCAAGTTTAAAATTCCGCTTTTTGGCTTAATTTTGGGCGGGTCGATTAAGATAATTGCCAACCTGTGTTTGATACGCGTGCCGAATATAAACATCTATGGCGACCAAATTGCCAATATTTTATGCTTTTTTACGTCCGCGGCGTTTGATTTTGCGTTTATTGTGCGGTTTTTTACAATAAATACCCTTAAAAACACCTTAAAAATTGCATTTTTGGCGGCAGTAATGGCTATATTTGTTATAATTTTTGATAATTTTGTTAACGTAAACAATTTTATTTGGCTGTGCGTTTGCATTTTAGGCGCGGTAATAGTTTATTTTGCGTTGGCGGCATTGGTTTTTAAAAAGCCGAAAAGCAATAAAGCGATGGGTAAAAAGGCGTCAAAAAACAAAATAGTAAGTTAGTCGCAAAACTATTGCACAAAGTCAAAATAACTGGTAAAATAGGGCTATGAAAAATCAGTTAAGAATAGGTAATGTGGTTTTAAAAAACAATGTGATTTTGGCGCCGATGGCGGGCTTTACTGACACGGGATTTCGCAGCCTTGCGTATAAGTTTGGCGTAGGGATGGCCGTGACCGAGATGGTAAGCGTTAAGGCGCTGGCGTTTGAGAACGAAAAAACCAAGGACTTGCTTATAACCCAAGAAAACGAGCGGCCGATTGCGGTGCAGATTTTTGGCCACGAGCCCGAAGTTTTTGCGCGCGTTGTTAAGTCTGGCGTACTTGACAAATTTGATATTATCGACATTAATATGGGGTGTCCGGCGCCTAAGATTGTAAATAATGGTGACGGGTCGGCGCTTATGAAAAACCTTGATTTGGCGCGCAGGGTAATTGAAGCGGTGGTTGCTAACACGCAAAAACCAGTTACCGTTAAGTTTCGCGCGGGGTTCGATAAAGACCATATAAACGCCGTTGAGTTTGCCAAAATGTGCGAGGCGGCGGGGGCGAGCGCTATTACGGTTCACGGGCGAACGCGTGACCAGTATTACAGCGGCGCAAGCGACCTTAACGTCATTCGCGACGTGGTTAATGCTGTTAAAATTCCTGTTATTGCTAACGGTGACATAACTAGCGTTGAGGCGGCCGAAAATGTGATTAAAGTTACCGGCGCGGCGGGCGTTATGGTAGGGCGCGGGGCACTTGGTAATTTGGAATTAATTTCGCGCCTAACCGATACCAATATTAACATGGGCAAGTTTGAGCAAATTGAATATATAACCAACACGCTTTTAAAGTATCATAATGAGAAATTTGTTTTAAACAGTTTGCGCGCGCACATGGTTCATTTTGTTAAGGGTATGCCGCTTAGCACTGTTATTAAGCAAGACTTGCTGACGACCCAAAATCTGCAAAATACGCTTGAAAAGTTAAAAATATATCTAAAATAACATAAAATTTATGCTATTTTGCGTTTTTTTGCGATAGTTAAATCAAAAACTAATTTACTAATATAAAATAGTGGTGAAAATTAGATTGCTGTTAAGGGTTCAAAAGGTCAAAATAAATTAATAAAAAATTTTTAAAATAAAAAGCCTTTACTAATTAGTAAAGACTTTTTTTGGCGCAGAGAGGCGGATTTGAACCGCCGGTTGCTTTCACAACACTCGTTTTCGAGACGAGCACAATAGGCCACTCTGACATCTCTGCCTAACATTATTATACGCTAATCTTGCCAATAAATCAACCCCATTAGGCCAAAATTTAAAACAATTTATGGTGCTTTTAATTTGACAATTAATAAAATTTTGTTAAAATATTATTAGCACATTTAAGGAGGAAATTATGGAACTTAAAGGAACAAAAACTGAAAAGAATTTGCAGGCTGCTTTTGCGGGCGAAAGTCAGGCAAGAAACAAATATACCTATTTTGCAAGCGTTGCAAAAAAAGAGGGGTTTGAGCAGATTGCTGAAATCTTTACCAAAACGGCCGACAATGAAAAAGAACACGCAAAAATGTGGTTTAAAGAACTTGGCGAACTTGGCGACACTAAGGCCAACTTAGAGGCGGCGGCAAGTGGTGAAAATTATGAGTGGACTGACATGTATGAGCGTTTTGCTAAGGAGGCCGAAGAGGAGGGCTTTACGCAAATCGCTTACAAATTTCGTGCGGTTGCTGCCATTGAAAAGGCGCATGAAGAGCGTTACAGAAAATTGCTAAACAATGTTCAAATGCAGCAAGTTTTTGAAAAGGGCGAGATGACGATGTGGGAGTGCAGAAATTGTGGTCACCTTGTTATGGGCAAAAAGGCGCCCGCTATCTGCCCAGTTTGTCAGCACGCGCAAAGCTATTTTGAAGTAAGAAAAGAAAATTATTAAAAATAAAAATGCCGCGCAAACCCTGAAAAATTGGGGTGTTATGCGTGACATAGTATTAAGGCGGCTTGTGTTAGTCGTCTTTTTTATTGCCGATAAAAGTGAAATTGGTTAGGCATAATTTGGCGTTTATCCACTTGCCCTCGATCTCTTTATGGCCGTGATAAAACACCTTGGCGGACTTGGGCGTGTCACTCTCGCGGGTGATGTAAGTTATTTCATAAAAACTAAAACCGCAAATATTAAGCAGCGGGTTGATGTAAAAAATTTTGTTGTGGATATAAACAAAGCCGATAATTGAAAGGATGATGGCGGTGGTGATAACCATACTCATATTGCCAAGGTCAAAGCCAAGCGTAAACAAAATAAATATTGAAATATAGCCGAAAAAGTGTTGGTCGGTTATATTTTTTATTGACAAAATTTTGATTTCTTGCATTTTTGACGGCTTTTTTTGAATTGCATAAATAAGGCCAAAAGTGCCCATAAAAATCATAATTGAAATTAAAATAATCGTTATGGTGTTAAGCACGTTGAAGGTGAGGTTGCCATTGATAATTTCAACCAACAATTGAACAAGTATTATGCCATACATAGGTATAAATGCGCTGAAAAATAAACACAAACTGACCATAATTTAATGGTGTCCAAAAACTGCAAAATTAACGCCAAATATTAAAAATATTGCAAAAATATAACTAAATCTTATATAAAATGCGGTTTTTATGGTGGTGAGGGCGACTACTAATATTGCAATTTGCTTTGGGGTTGACAACGCATAAATCTATGCTATAATATTTGTAAGGAGAACGCGATGGATACCAATTATTGTTTGCCAATTTTAATATTGCATCACTGCAAAAAGGTGCTTAAAATAGACTTTCCAATCAATGCCGAAAAATTTTTAAAAACCTTTAAGTTTTATCAGGATCTTGATAACGATACGCTTGATAGCTTCGTTGAAGAGGAGGGATTTAAGTTTAGGCAAAATGAGGACTTTATTGAGATAACAAGAAAACAAGAGTGTAAGCCATTTTTTTGCAACGAAGTAAGCGACACAATGTATGAATACGTCAAGCTGTTTTCAAACCAAAATACAAGCGAATCATTAAGCGCGCCGTTTGCTGATTGCGTGAAGCTTGCTGAAATTGGGTATGCAAATTATGGCGCAACTTACGGCGACGTGGTAATCAAAAGCGTTGTGGGGTATGACCCGATGGAAGGGTCGATTGCTGTTGAAACGCACATAACAAGGGATGGGCAGGAAGAGCCTTTAAAGGTTGAGTTTGGCGAGTGTTCAAGAAGGACGCTGGCGGACTATTGCTTCAAGCCTAAAATATTAAAACTTTTTAACAAGTGCGGAATTTCGTCACAAGAGTTTGAAAAATACTAAAAATAAAATTGCTTAAATTTATCTTTCAATTAAATGCTTTAAAATTTTTATATTTATTAATAATACATAAC